>JAZKDL010000163.1:0-32387 GCA_040387575.1 Pseudomonadota bacterium | reverse complement strand
GCTGCGCTCGGTCTGCCGACGATCTGATCGTCAGCGCCAGCTCTGGCGTCGGCAAGACGCGAACATCTCCTGATTCGACGCCACTACGGGAAATCCCCATGTAGTTGATATTGCAACTCGTTGGCATGCCAACAATAATTGGGCCGTCCGGGCGATCATCACGGCGCGACGGGCACCCACTACAACAGGAGACCACGATGCAACTCAACCGTCGCGCCATCGCGTGTGCGCTTTTCGCCGCCGCCGGCTTTTCACTTGCCGCGCCCCAGGCGATGGCGCAGACCGTGAAAGTGGGGGTCATCGGGCCTTTCTCGGGTCCGTTCGCGCACTACGGGTCGCTGTTCAAGGCCGCAGCCGAGGCCTATGTCGCCAGCCAGGGTGGCAAGCTCGCAGGGCACGAGATCGAGTTCATCTATCGCGATACCGGCGGCCCCAATCCGGGCCTCACGAAGACGCTGGTGCAGGAGCTGATCGTCAAGGACAAGGTGGACTATCTGGGCGGCTTCGTGTTCACGCCCAACGCAATGGCCGTTGCGCCACTGATCCAGCAGTCGCAGACGCCGACGGTCGTCTTCAATGCCGCGACGTCGTCCATCACCGAGAAGTCGGACTACTTCATCCGCACGAGCTACACGCTGTGGCAAGTGACGGTGCCCATGGCCCAGTGGGCGGCCAAGCAGAACATGAAGAAGATCGTCACCGCCGTGACCGACTACGGCCCGGGCATCGATGCCGAAACGGCGTTCAAGGCGGAGTTCGGCAAGCAGGGCGGCACGGTGGTCGAGACGATCCGCATGCCGATCGCGACCACCGACTTCGGCCCGTTCGTGCAGCGCATCAAGGCCAGCGGCGCGCAGGCTGTCTACACGTTCCTGCCGGGCGGACCGCCGAACCTGGGCTTCGTCAAGGCCTACAACGAGAACGGCCTCGCCAAGGCCGGTGTCCAGTTTCTCGGTACCGCCGAGACGGATGAATTCGACTTGCAGAAGTTCGGCGATTCGGCACTCGGCTTGACCACCGCCTTCCACTACTCCGGCGCGCACGACTCGCCCGAGAACAAGAAGTTCGTCGACGCGCTGAAGAAGCGCGACCCGAATGCGGTCGCAAATTACGCGTCGGTGGGCGCCTGGGACGGCATGTACGTCATCCAGAAGATGATCGAAGCGACCGGTGGCAAGAAGGACGGCGCCAAGGCGCTGGCCGCCGCCCGCACGCTGAAGTGGGAAAGCCCGCGCGGCCCGGTGAGCATCGATCCGAAGACGCGCCACATCACGCAGAACGTGTATCTGCGGAAAGTGGAGAAGGTCGGCGACCAGCTGGTCAACAAGGAGCTGCAGAGCTTCGGACCGCAGGTCGATTTCGGCCTCGAGAAGTAAGCGCCCCCGCGCTCGGCCATTCGTCATCTTCCGATGAGTCCCGCTCGGTGAACACCTTCCTCAACATCATGATCGATGGGCTGGCCTACGGCATGGTCCTGTTCGTCATCTCCGTCGGCCTGTCGGTCACGCTGGGGCTGATGCGCTTCGTGAACCTCAGTCACGGCGCGTTTGCGATGGTCGGGGGCTACTGCGCAGCCCTGTTGACCCGAGAGGCCCATTGGAGCTTCTGGCTGGCTGTTCCTGTCGCCGTCCTGGCCACGGCGGCATTGGGTGTGGTGCTCGAGATGCTCGTCCTGCGCCATCTGTATCGCCGGAAGGAACTCGACCAGGTGCTCTTCACGATCGGCCTGAGCTTCGTCATGATCGCCGCGACCAACGCACTCGCCGGCCCGCAGGTGCAGTTGATACCGCTTCCGCCACTGCTGGCCGGATCGGTGGATCTGGGCTTCCGCACGCTGCCTGCGCAGCGGCTGCTCGTGATCGGTGCGGGCTGTGCCGTCGCCGCACTGGCTGCCTGGAGCGTCACCCGCACGCGCTTCGGCATCTGGCTGCGTGCGGCCGTCGACCACAGCGGTACGGCTTCCGCGCTGGGCATTCCGATCCGCACGGTGCAGTGCGCGAGCTTCGCCGCGGGTGCCGCGCTTGCCGGGTTCGGCGGCATCCTGGGCGCCGAACTGATGCCACTCGAGCCCTATTACGCGCTGAAGTACCTGGTGCTCGTGCTGGTGGTGGTCGCGGTCGGCGGCATGGGCAGCATTGCCGGCTCTCTGGTCGCGGCGGTGTTGCTCGGCGTGATCGAGACCGCGAGCAAGTACCTCGCTTCCGACTGGGGCAGCCTCTTCTTCTTCGTCGCCATGGCCATCCTGCTGGCATGGCGTCCCAACGGATTGCTGAAGCGATGAACACCGCCACCACAACGCCGGAACGCGTGGCGCCTGCCCAGGAAGCGGCCGCGCCGCGCTGCGCACCGGCGTGGCGAGCACCGCTCGTCGTCCTCGTGCTCGGTGCCGCCGCTTGCGCGCTGCTGCCCGATCAGCTGGGTCTGATGACCCGGATCTTTATCACCGCATTGCTCGTCCTGTCCCTCGACCTCGTCGTCGGCATCGCCGGACTGGCGACGCTCGGTCATGCAGCGCTGTTCGGCGCAGGTGCCTACGCCGCCGGCATCTTCGCGTTGCAAGTCCATCCGGATCCTTTGATCGGCCTGCTGGTCGGCATCGGCGGGGGCGCTGCGTTGGCCTTGCTGTCCGGCGCCTTCCTGCTGCGCTATCAGGGCTTCACCTTCCTGATGCTCACGGTCGCGGTCTCGCAGATCCTGCTGAGCCTCGCGCAGAAGGCGAGGGCGTGGACCGGCGGCGACGACGGGCTGTCCGGCTTCGTCATGGGTCCGTTGCTGGGCCGATTCGAGTTCGATCTCGAAGGACGTGTCGCAGCGTCGTATGCGCTCGCCGTGCTGGTCGTGCTGTTCTATGCCGCGCGCAGGCTCGTCGACTCGCCGTTCGGTGTCGCGGTTCGCGGCATCCACGAGAACCGTGCCCGCATGGCGGCGCTCGGCACGCCGGTCTTCGCACGCCTGCTGGTGCTCTACACCGTGGCCGGCGCGATCGCCGGTGCGGCCGGGGCGCTCTCGGCGCAGACCAACGCCGTCGTCGGCATGGACAGCCTGTCGTTCGCGCTGTCGGCCGAAGTGCTGGTCATGCTCATTCTGGGCGGCGCAGGCCGGCTGACGGGCGCGATCGTCGGCGCTGCCGTGTTCACGCTGCTGCACCACACGGCGGCCTCGATCAACCCGTATCACTGGCTCTTCGTCGTCGGCGCGTTGCTGATGCTGGTGGTGCTGGTGTCGCCGGCCAAGGTGTGGGGCTGGGTGCGCCGCCGCGCGGGGAGCACGCGATGACCACGCTGCTGGAAATCAAGGCACTGGACAAGCGCTTCGGCGGGCTGCATGTGACCCGCGGCGTGTCGTTCTCGCTGCAGGCCGGCGACCGGCTCGCGCTGATCGGCCCGAACGGCGCCGGCAAGACCACGCTGGTGAACCAGATCAGCGGCGTTTTGGCGCCCGACACCGGCGAGATCTGGCTGCGCGGCGAGAACGCCACGCGGCTGAGCCAGGCGCAACGCGTTCGCGCGGGTCTCGCCCGGACCTTCCAGATCACCACGCTCGCGCCGCACTTCGCGGTGCAGCGGCAGATCGAACTGGCGCTGTTCGAGCGCGAGGGCCTGACCGGCAGGATGTGGCGCAGCGTCGATGCCTATCCCGCGCTGCAGGCCGAGGCGCAAGCCATCCTGGGCCGCTTCGGCCTGCGCGCGCACGCGGCAACCGCGACGCAGGACCTCGCTTATGGAGAGCAGCGCCTGATCGAAATGGCACTCGCACTCGCATTGCGGCCGAAGGTGCTGCTGCTGGACGAACCGATGGCGGGTGTGCCCAAGGGTGACGGCGCGCATCTCTTGTCGGCGTTGAATTCGCTTCCGCGCGACCTGGCCGTGCTCATCATCGAGCACGACATGGACCTGGTCTTCCGCTTTGCCAACCGCATCCTCGTGCTGGCCGAAGGCGCCGTGCTGGCGGACGGCACGCCCGCCGAGATCCGGCGCGATCCCCGGGTGCGGGCTGCCTATCTCGGGAACTGAACGATGACCACACCGATGCTCAAACTCGAAGACGTGGTCGCCGGCTATGGGCCCACGACCGTGCTGAACGATCTGTCCTTCGAAATGAATGCGCAAGAGCGCCTGGCCATGGTCGGGCGCAACGGGGTCGGCAAGACGACGGCACTGCGCGCCATCATGGGCCTGGTGCCGCTTCGCAGCGGGCGCATCGTCTTCCGCGGCGAGGACATCTCGGCGATGGCGCCGCACCACCGCGCCGCGCTCGGCCTGGGCTACGTGCCACAGACGCGGGACATCTTCCCGTCGCTGACGGTGGAAGAGAACCTGGTGGCGGGCCTCAAGCATCGGCCGCGCAGCGCATTGGACGAGGCCTATGCGTTGTTCCCCCGGCTGGCCGAACGGCGCCGCAATGGTGGCGCGCAACTCTCGGGCGGCGAACAGCAGATGCTTTCCGTCGCTCGCGCATTGCTTGGGCAGCCGTCGCTGCTGCTGCTCGACGAGCCGCTGGAAGGGCTCGCGCCGATCATCCGGCAGGAGCTGCTCGGCGCCTTCCGCGACCTCAGCCAGCAGACCGGGATTGCAGTCGTGATCGTCGAGCAGCAGGTCGACGAGGCGCTGGCCTATGCGGAGCGTGCGGTGATCCTGGACCACGGGACGGTGGTGCACAGCGGCGGCGCCTCAGCGCTGCTCGCCGATCCGGACACGCTGGAGCGCTGGGTGGGAATGGCTGTGCACTGAAAGGCTGCGTAGCATTCGAGCATGACCAATCGCAAAACCAAAGCCGCCACATCGGCATCCGCATCCGCACCCGACACGGGCGCCGCACCGCACGCCGTCAACCTCGATCGGTACGTCCCCGCGTACCTGACGTGGATTGCCAACAAGTTGTCGCGTGGCGCTTCGCAGCAGTACCTCAGCACCTTCAACGTGGGCATCGAAACCTGGCGTTGCCTCGTGCTGCTGGCGGTGGACGGCGAGGTGTCGGCCCAGCAGGTGTCCAGCGTGATCGGCATGGACAAAGGGTCGGTGAGCCGCTGCTTCAAGAGCATGCAGGAGGGCGGCTTGATTCGTACCAAGCTCGACGCGTCCGATGGCCGGCTGCGCATCGCGGTGCTGACCGCCAAAGGCCGGCAGCTGCACGACCAGATCATGGGCATGGCATTGGAGCGCGAGCGCGCGTTTCTCTCGGTCCTCGACAAGGACGAGGTGGAAGTGCTGCTCGGGCTGCTGCGCCGCCTGCACGCCAATCTCCCCGAAGTCGAAGTCTCGACACAGAACTACGTGCGCGAGCGCTTTCCGAAGGTGGCCGGACGAAGGCCGCCAAAAGACGATGAAACTCCATGACGAATGAATTGATGGTTCGTGTCGCCCGGCGCGTCGACGAAGCAGCAGGCATCTGCAGCTTCGAGCTCGTGCCGCAAGACGGTGAAATGCTCCCGGAATTCACGGCCGGCGCTCACATCGACGTCCATGTGGCACCCGGGTTGATCCGCCAGTACTCGCTGAGCAACGATCCATCGGAGAGAAACCGCTATCGCATCGCGGTTCTCAGAGAAGACGCATCGCGCGGTGGCTCGGCCGGCATGCACGACACAGTGACGGTCGGACAGCTCCTGCGCGTGAGTCCGCCCCGCAACCACTTTCCCCTGACCGATGCGCCGCGAAGCCTCCTGTTGGCCGGCGGCATCGGCGTGACGCCGATACTTTCCATGGCGCGTGCATTGCATGCGCAAGGCAAGGCTTTCGAGATGCATTACTGCGGCCGCTCGCTGAGCCGCATGGCTTTTGTGGAAGAGATCGGCGCGTCCCGTTTTGCGAGTTCCGTTGCCCTGCATGCGGACGACATGCCCGAGCACAAACTGGAACTCCAGGAGATCCTCGGCCGCACTGCCGATGGCACGCATCTGTACGTCTGCGGTCCGGGCGGATTCATGGACCATGTATTGGCCACCGCAAGAGAACAAGGCTGGCCCGAAGCCCGATTGCACCGCGAGTACTTCGCCGGAACCGTGAAGGCGCTTGCGAGCGACGGCAGCTTCGCAGTCCGCCTGGCGAGCACCGGACTGACTTGCGACGTGCCTCCGAACAAGACCGTCATCGAAGTGCTTGCGGCGCATGGCGTCGACGTGCCCACGTCCTGCGAGGCCGGCGTCTGCGGCACCTGCCTGACGCGTGTACTCGAAGGAACGCCCGACCACCGGGACACCTTTCTGACGGACGCCGAGCGTTCGGCGAACGATCAATTCACACCCTGCTGCTCGCGCGCGTTGACGCCGCTGCTGGTGCTCGATCTCTGACCACTTTGACCCACAGGAGAAAAGCATGACCACGACCTGTATTCCCATCGCACCCGTCCCCCAGGCAGCCGATAAAAGCCGATTTCCACTCGACCAATGGTATGTCGCGGGGTTCTCGTCGGAGATCGAGGACAAGCCGCTCGCCCGGACCTTCCTGAACCAGAAGGTCGTCCTGTTTCGCACCGGCGAAGGCCAGGTCGCGGCGCTGGAGGATCGGTGCTGCCACCGTTCGCTGCCGCTGTCGTGCGGCTTCGTGGAAGCCTCCGGCGTCCGCTGCGGATACCACGGCCTGCTTTACGCGCCGAACGGCCAATGCATCGAGATCCCCGGCCAGGAACGCATTCCTTCCAAAGCCAAGGTCAAGGCGTACCACGTGGTCGAGAAGAACAAGATCATCTGGATCTGGATGCCCCGCGAAGAGGCTGCAGCGCCGACGAAGGAGGCGCCCGACTATCCGTTCCATGACGATCCGCGCTACAAGTTCGGCAGCGGTAACTACCACTACAGATCGCCTTGGCAACTGATCCACGACAACCTGCTGGACCTGAGCCACCTGGGCTACGTGCATCTGCAGACCATCGGTGGCGATGCAAAGCTTCACATGAATGCGCCGATGAAGGTCACGTCCGAAGGCAATCAGGTGAAGGTGGTTCGACTGATGCCCGATTCATCGCCGCCGCCCACCTACCGTGCCGCGTGGCCCTTTGGCGAGAAGTGCGAGCGTTGGCAGGAGATCGAATTCGACGTCACGCACCTGCGTATCTGGACGGGCGCGGTCGAGCCAGGCACCGACGCGATCGATGACCCCGACAGGGGCGGCTTTCACATGCGAGGCTTTCACGGGATCACGCCGGAGACCGAGGAAACATGCCATTACTTCTGGAGCATGGCCAGCACGAAGCATCCGGACAAGCCGGAGAACATCGAAGCGGTCATTCAGCAGACCGCGTTCACGTTCGATGAAGACAGGACGGTCATCGAAGCCCAGTACAAGAACATGCTGGAGTTCGGCGACAAGGCGACATGGACCGACATCCATGTCGATGCTGGTGCAAATCGCGCGCGGCGCATCGTCGCCGAATTGCTGAAGAAGCAGGCCGTCGCGGCGACGATCGATTCGTGAGTCGGGCTTTCGCCCTGTTCTTGGCGGCCGCGCAGGTCTAACAGCGGGTGTCGGCCCCGGCAGCACGGTGTATGTCGCCGGCGCAGGCCCGGTCGGACTCGCCGCCGCGGCGTCTGCCCGGCTCCTCGGCGCCGCCGTGGTCATCGTGGGTGACGTCAATGTCGTCGGGGTGAAAGTCATTCTCTCGACGATGCGCCCAAGGGCTATGCACAGTTCGGCGCGGGCGCTCCCCGAAGTTCGTCATCGATCCGCGCGGGCAACTCGGCGCCTGAGTTGAATTGGGAGGCTGATTCCCGCCAGGCGGGAACGCCACGGCCTTTATCGATCGCCTTGCGCTACCTAGGATGGCCGCCAGCCGGCAGTCCGCAGCGACTGCCACTGAGCAACTGCACAGGCACGCAAGGAGTCTCATGTTCACCAATCAAACGGTCGTCGTCGTGGGCGGCACATCGGGCATCGGCCTGCGCGTGGCGCAGCAGGTGATCGCGCAGGGCGGCAGCGCCTGGATCGGCGGGCGCTCGCGCGGCAAGCTCGACCAGGCGCTCGCCCTGCTCGGGCCGCGCGCATCGGGCGGTACCGTCGACGTGGCCGAGCCTGCATCGATCGCGGCCTTCTTCGCGCCGATCGGGACCATCGACCACCTGTTCACGCCAGGCGCGTCGTACGTCACGGGCCCGATCGACGTGCTCGATGAAGAGGCCGCGCAGAGCCCGTTCCGCAGCAAGTTCTGGGGCCAGTACTGGTCGGTGCGGCATGCGTTGCCGAAGCTGTCCGAGCAGGCCTCGGTCGTGCTGATGGCCGGTGCGGCCGGCGCCCGGCCGATGCGCGGCGCTGCGGCCTATGCGGCCTGCAACAGCGCGCTGGAAGGGTTGGGCCGCGCGCTCGCGCTCGAGCTGGCGCCGCGGCGCGTGAACACCGTGTCGCCAGGCACCGTCGACAGCCCGCTGTGGCGCAACCGCCCGCAGGCGCAGCGCGAAGCGGCCTATCAGGCGTCGAGCGCCGCGAATGCGCTGCAGCGCGTCGGCCAGGTCGACGAGATCGCCGACGCGGTGCTGTTCCTGATGCGCAACGGCTACACCACCGGCTCGACCTTGTACCCGGACGGCGGCTACACGCTGCGTTGAAGTCCGGGCCGCCAGCCTGTCGGCGCATGCCGCTTGAATGTTCCCGGCATGTTGGCGGCGCTCACAGGTTGCCCACGCCACCGTCCATCTGCAACTCGGCGCCGACCATGAAGCGCGACGCGTCGGACGCGAGGAACACGGCCGCCGCGGCGAGTTCGTGCGGCTGGCCGAGCCGGCCCAGCGGCACCAGTTGGCGTATCTGCGCATTCAGCGCGGCGAGCTCGGCCGCCGGAAGGCCGAGCTTCTGCAGCGCGGAGGTTTCAGTCGGGCCCGGGCTCAGCGCATTCACGCGAATGCCACGCCCGATCCACTCGCCCGACAGCGTGCGTGCCAGCGACAGCAGCCCGGCCTTGCTCGCCGCATAGGCGCTGCTCTGCGGCAGGCCGATGTGCGCGCTGACCGAGCCGCACAGGATGACCGATGCCGGGTCGTGCAGCAGCGGCAGCAGCGCACGCAACAGGAAGAACGGGCCCTTGAGGTTGGTCGCCATCAGGCGGTCGTAGGCCGCCTCGTCCCAGTCCTGCAGCGGCCGGTGCGTGACGTCGGCGGCGTTCAGGTAGGCGACGTCGACGCGCGGCCAATGCGCCGCGAGCCGGTCGGCCAGCGCCTGCTGATCGGCCAGTCGGCCGGCGTCGCTCTGCAGCAGCAGCACGTCGCCGCCGAGTTCGGCACCGGCGGCCGCGAGTGCGGCCGGGTCACGGCCGGTGATCGCGACGCGCGCGCCTTCGGCCACGAAGGCCCGTGCCGTTGCCAGGCCGATGCCCGCCGTGCCGCCCGTCACCAACGCATGCTTGCCATTCAATCTCGTCATTCCGACATCCTTCGTGATCGCTGAAAAGGCGCGTATCTTTGCGGGCATGGACACGAATGAACAGCAGGCACCACATGGATACTGGGGGACTTCGCCCGCATCGGGCGCGGCGCGCAACGGCCACGTGATAACGCCACAGGACGCCGTTGAAACGCTGCTTTGCCCGGTCGGGCATTTCGTCGGACTGATCTCGGGTAAATGGGCGATCCCGGTGCTGTACAGGCTGATTGCCGTCGATGCGCCGATTCGCTTCAATGCACTGCAGCGCGCGCTCGCGCCGGTGACCCAGAAAGAGCTCACGCGGCAATTGCGCCATCTGGCGCAGCGTGGCCTGGTGGCGCGCGAGGTGCACGCTGAAGTGCCGCCGCGCGTCGAGTACCGGATCACGCCGTTGGGCCGCACGCTGTGGCCGGCACTGGCATCGTTGGCGGATTGGGTCCGAACGCACGAGGGCGATCTGCAGCGCCACGAATCTGGTGCAAAGGACACCTCTGGAGGCATCTCTGGAGACACTTCTGAAGACACGCCATTGACGCCGTTCTATTGAAGGCTGCGCGACTCCCGCAGCTTCAGAATTGTCCAGACAGTTCAGTCGTCTTGATTCATAGACTCGGCCTCTTCAACGGAGGTCCCATGCGTCGATTGCTTCTTGTATTGCTGTCTGCCGCCATCGTGATGGCTGCTGAAAACGCCGACGCCAGGTCGGAGTTTTGTCATGCGACATCCGAAAGACAGATTGCTTCCTTGTTCGACCGGTGGAACGCGTCGTTGAAGACCGGCGAGCCGATGAAGGTCGTCGCCAACTACGCCAGGAAGTCGATCCTGCTGCCGACCGTTTCCAACAGGCCGCGCATCACGGCGGAAGAAAAGGAAGACTACTTCCAGCATTTCCTCCAGCGCAGACCGGTAGGGAGAATCGACAGCCGTTCCATCGAGATCGACTGCAACAGCGCCATCGACGCGGGCCTGTACACCTTCAGTTTTTCAGATGGCTCCGAAGTCCGGGCCCGCTACACCTTTACCTACAGATGGAATGGCCGCGCGTGGCTGATATCGAGTCATCACTCGTCGGCGATGCCGGAAAAGAATTGAGTGGCGATGCGCGGCGTGATGCCGACGTCCAGATCGAATTCAGCGTCGACTAGGGGTTCACGGACATCGCGGTACGCATGGGATTTCGAGAAAGGCAAGAAGTCGTTGAACGTGAAGGTCGAGGGGCAGACCGTGTTCAGCAACACGTCACTGATGCTTCGAGCGGCGCTGGACGGCATGGGCTTCGCTTACGTTCCCTTCGACCTGATGAAGCCGCACATCGATGCTGGGCAACTCATTCCCGTGTTGGAGGATTGGTGGCCTCGATTTCCGGGGTATCACCTGTATTACGCCAACCGGCGGCAGATCGCCCCGGCGTTGGCCTTGGTGATCGAGGCGCTGAGGTATCGCGCACCCGAGCGACCTGCCGCTGCAGCGAAGCGCTGAACCTCTCTGTGTCGTCGATCGACTCGTGTCGCGGAAGCGCGCCCAGCGCAGGTGTCGCCAGGTCGCAGTGCCTCAGCCGGCCGGCGCGACCACGCACGACGCGCCCAGCACCAGATCCATCCCGACATTCACCACGCGTGCGCCGGCCGCCGCCTTGCCCTGCAGCCGGTCGAGCGTCAGGTGCGCCGCTGCCTCGGCCGCGCGGTCGATGTCGAAGCGCAGCGTGGTCAGCGTCGGGTGCATCAGCGCGAACGCATCTTCGGTGCCGATGCCGATCACCGACAGGTCTTCCGGAATGCGACGTCCGGTGGCGCGCACGCTGCGCAGCGCGCCCGACAGCAGGCGCGTGCCGAGTGCGATCACCGCGGTGGGCGGGGAAGGCAAGCCGAGCATCTGGGCCATCGGCGCCTCGGCCGAATCCACCGCCGACGTGCGCATGCAGACCAGCGCGTCGTCGTCGGCAATGCCGCCGCGCGCCAGGCCGTCGCGGTAGCCGAGCAGCTTTTCGCGGCCGGGGCGTATCGCCACGCTGGGCCCGAACAGCGCGATGCGCCGATGCCCGAGCGACACCAGGTAGTCGACCGCCTGGCCGACGCCCTTGCGATGGTCCTGGTAAACGACGTCGCCGTCGAAATCGATCTGACGGTCGATCACCACCAGCGGCAGCTTGCAACGCGCGAACGGGTTGCGCTCACGCGGCAGGTCTTCCAGGCTGGGGAACGCGATCACGCCTTCGAGCCGCCGGTTCTCGAACAGCGTGAGCAGCTCGGCCTCGCGGTTCGGCTGGTCGTAGGTGCTGGCGACCAGCAGCGAGAAGCCGGCCGCCTGCATGCGCACTTCAACCGCCGCGAAGAAGGCCGACAGGAAAGGGTTGGCCATGTTCGACACCATGAAGCCGACCGCCTTGCTGCGACCGGAGCGCAGGTGCTTGGCGTTGAAGTTGGGCTGGTAGCCGGTCGCGACCACCGCCCGCTCGACACGCTGGCGCACGTCGGCACTGACGTAGCCGCTGTTGTTGAGCACGCGCGACACGCTGGCGATCGACACCTGCGCCGCTGCCGCGACGTCGCGCACCGAAACCGATTCACTCATTGTTTTCCCTTATGAAAACGTTACACGCATTGCTCGCATCAATGGCCCGCTGGTAGCCTTGCATGCAGATATGGAAACGTTTACAGATATTAGCCGCTCGGCGGCATCCGGCAGCAACCGTTTCGACGGCCGAACCATCCTCGTCATCGGCGGCGGACAGGCGTCCGGCGCCGATCCTTCGCTGGTCGGCAACGGACGCGCCATCTGCCTGAGCCTGGCCGCGCGGGGCGCGCACGTGGTCTGCGTCGACCGCAGCGGGCCGGCGGCCGAGCAGACCGTCGCCGACATCGAAGCACGGGGCGGACGCGGATCGGCGCTGACGGTCGACATCGCGAATCCGCGCGACGTGCAGGCGCTGTTCGACGCGCTGCCCGCCATCTCGCCGACGTTCGACGGACTGGTGCTCAACGCCGGCATCAGCGACCGTCGGCCGCTGGCCGACATCACGCCGGACAGCTGGGACGCGATCTTCGACGTCAACCTGCGCGGCCACATGCTGTGCGCGCAGGCGGCACTGCCGCGCATGCAGGCGGGCGGCGCGATCGTGTTCGTGTCCTCGCTCGCCGCGCTGCTGCCGGCCGGGCGCAATCCGGCCTACGAAGCGTCGAAGGCCGCGCTGTCGGCGTTGTGCCGCGCGGTCGCGCTGGACGGGCATGCGCGCGACATCCGCGCGAACGTGGTCCGCGCCGGCCTGATCGATACGCCGATGGGCCGCGCCGCGAGCGCCGCCCGTCCGGGTCGCGCGACGGGTGCGCTGCCGTTCGGACGGCAGGGCACGGCCTGGGACATCGCCAACGCGACCTGCTTCTTGCTGTCGGCGGAAGCGGCGTATGTCAATGCGATCGAACTGCCGGTCGATGGTGGTCTGGCCCACGGCATCGCCCGGCCCAATACTTAAGGAGACAGAGACATGTTGAACAAGAGAAATTTCGTCGTTGCGGCGCTGGCCTGCTGTGCATCGCTCGCGTGGGCGCAGTCGCCCGCCACCGCCGCCGCGCCCGCATGGCCGACCAAGGTGATCCGCCTCGTCGCGCCGTTTCCGCCGGGCGGCGCGGCCGACCTGTTCGCGCGCCTCGTCGGGACCGAGCTTGCACAGGCGCTCGGCCAGCCGGTGATCGTCGACAACCGGCCGGGGGCCGGCGGCAACATCGGCGCACGCGAGGTCGCCGCTGCTGCGCCGGACGGCTACACGCTGCTGCTCGGCACGGTGGGCACCAACGCGATCAACCCGACGCTCTACGGCAACCTGCCGTACGACACGCGCAAGGCTTTCACGGCGGTGGCGATGGTCGGCTCGGTGCCGAACGTGCTGGTGGTGAATCCTTCGGTGCCCGCGAAGACGGTGAAGGAACTGACCGCACTCGCCAGGAGCAAGCCGGGCAAGCTCAACATGGGTTCGTCCGGCAACGGCAGCAGCATCCACCTGTCGGGCGAGCTCTACAAGCACCTGGCGCAGGTCAGCATCCTGCACGTGCCGTACCGCGGTGGCGCGGCGGCGCTGACCGACCTGATGGGCGGCCAGCTCGACTTGATGTTCGACAACCTGCCGACGTCGCTGCCGCACATCGCAAAGGGTTCGTTGCGCCCGCTGGCCGTGACCGGCACCCGCCGCTCGCCGTTGCTGCCGGACGTGCCGACGATGGTCGAGGCCGGCGTGCCAGGCTATGAATCGACCGCGTGGTCGGGCATCTTCGTGCCGGCCGGCACGCCGGCGCCGGTGGTGCAGCGGCTGCACGACGAGGTCGAAAAAGCGCTGCAGAACGACAAGGTGAAGGCGCGCTACCGCGACCTCGGCGCCGACGCGCCGGTGATGAGCCAGCCCGCCTTCGACGCCTTCGTGCACAAGGAATACGACAAGTGGTCCGAGATCGTGAAGGTCTCGGGCGCCAAGGCCGAATAACTCCCACGCTCCCATTCAACGACACCATGCGTCCCATCGATTTCCTGCTGCGCAGCGCGCAGCGCTTCCCCGACAAGATCGCCGTCTCCGGCCCCGAAGGCGCGATCGACTATGCCGAGTTGCTCGCGCGCACCCAGGCGCTGGCGGCCGCATTCCAGGCGCGCGTGCCCGACCCGCGCGGGCGCATCGCGATCTGCGCGGGCAACCACATCGCGCATGTGGTGGCGCTGTTCGCGACGCTGCTGGCCGGTCGCATCTGGGTGCCGCTGAACCCGCGTGCGGGCCAGCACGAGCTCGGCCGCATCGTCGACTTCACCGAAGCCGCGCTGGTCGTGGTCGAGGCGGGGCTCGAGCACAAACTGGGGGACACGCCGGTGCCGCAGGTTCGCTATGTGCCGAAGGACGGCCATGCGCCGAATGACGTTGCCTGCGAACTCGACGCGCTGATCGCCGAATACCGCGGTCGGCAGCCGGTGGCGGTGCGGCACGACCTGGCCGAGACGCAGGCCATCAAGTTCACCGGCGGCACCACCGGCGCGCCCAAGGGCGTGATGCAGAGCTACCGCGCGTGGAACACCACCATCGTCTCGATCATCCATGCGATGAAGCTCGACGAGAACGAGCGCTACCTGGCGGTGGCCTCGATCACGCACGGCACCTCGACCTTCCTGCTGCCGGTGCTGGGCTGTGGCGGCACCGTGCTGCTGCCGACATCGACCAAGCCGCGCGAGGTGCTCGACCTGCTGGAGCGCGAGCGCGTGACGGCCGTCTTCATGCCGCCGACGCTGATCTACAGCCTGCTGGAAGACGAAACCGCCCGCACGCGCGACTGGCGTGCGCTGCGTCATTTCGTCTATGCGGCAGCGCCGATGCGCAGCGACAAGATCATCGAGGCGCAGCAGGTGTTCGGCCACGTCGAGACCGGCTACGGCCAGACCGAAGCGCCGGCCATCATCTCGTACATGCCGGTCGACGAGGCGCTCGATCCGCGCAACCTGCAATCGGTCGGCCGGGCCGCGCTGATGACAGACATCGGCATCATGAACAGCGCCGGCGCGCTGCTGCCGCCGGGCGAGACCGGCGAGGTCGTGGTGCGCGGCGACCTGCTGATGTCGGGCTACTGGAAGCAACCGGAGAAGACGGCGGAGGCCTTCCACGACGGCTGGCTGCGCACCGGCGACGGCGGCTACCTGGACGCGCGCGGCTACCTGTTCCTGAAGGACCGGGTGCGCGACATGATCATCACCGGCGGCTTCAACGTCTATCCGACCGACGTCGAGGACGCGCTCGGCAAGCACCCGGCCGTGTACGACTGCGCGGTGGTCGGCGTCGACGACGACAAGTGGGGCGAGGCGGTGCATGCGGCCGTGCAATTGCGCCCCGGCCTGCGCGCCGGCGAAGCCGAACTCATCGCCTGGGTGCGCAGCCGGCTCGACCCGGTGAAGACGCCCAAGGCGATCCATTTCTTCGATCCGTTGCCGCGCACCGCCAACGGCAAGGTGTCGAAGAAGGACGCGCGCCAGACCATCCTCGAACGCATGCAGGGAGAAACGGCATGAACACATTGACCGACATCGCCGAGCGCCATGTGCTCGTGACCGGCGGCTCGTCCGGCATCGGGCTGGCCATCTGCCGCACGCTCACCACCTCGGGCTGGCGCGTGCTGAATTTCGACATCCAGCCGCCGCCCGAAGGCGCGCCGGGCGAGTTCCGCCGCGTCGACATGGGCGATACGGCCGCACTCGGCGCCGCGCTCGCCGAGGCCTGCGCGCAACGTCCGTTGCTGGGCCTGGTCAACAACGTGGCGGCAATTCGGCCCGCGTCGATCGACGACACCCGGCTCGCGGACTTCGACCTGCAGATGAACGTGACCACGCGCGCCGCGCTGCAGTGCGCGCAGGCCGTGCTGCCCGCGATGCGCGCGGCCGGCGTCGGGCGCATCGTCAACATCACCAGTCGCGCGGCGCTCGGCAAGGAGCTGCGCAGCGGCTATGCAGCCGCCAAGGGCGCGCTGAATGCGTTGACGCGCACCTGGGCGCTCGAGCTCGCGCCGCAGGGCATCACGGTGAACGCGGTGGCGCCCGGGCCGATCGCGACCGAGGCCTTCAAGGCGGCGAACCCGGCCGACAGCCCGCGCACCCAGCGCATCGCGCAGGGCATTCCGGTGCAGCGCTTCGGCGAGCCGGCCGAGGTGGCGCATGCGGTCGATTGCTTCATGCATCCGATGGCGTCTTTCATCACCGGACAGGTGCTGTACGTGTGCGGCGGCATCACCGTTGGCCTGGCCGGCTGAGGACGACGCGATGCCCATCCGCACCGACATCGGCTACACCACGCCCGACGCCATCTATGTGCGCGGCCGCAACCTGTCGACCGAGATCCTCGGCAAGTTCGACTTCGTCGACATGCTGTGGTTCGTGACCTTCGGCCGCCCGCCCGAGCAGCGCGAGAAGAACATGGTCAACCTGCTGCTGGTGACCGCCGCCGACCACGGGCTCACGCCCAGCGCGATCACCGCGCGGCTCACCTGGCTCGGCGCGCCCGAATCGCTGCAGGGTGCGGTCGCTGCCGGCTTGCTCGGCGCGGGCAACAACTTCCTCGGCACGGTGCAGAACGTGAGCGAGATCCTGATTCGCGAAGCCGCACCGCTCTCCGCCGATGCGGACGACGCCACGGTGCGCGCGCGCGCGGCCGAGATGGTGCGCGACTTCCGAGCGCGCAAGCAGACCATCCCCGGCATCGGCCATCCGATCCATGTCGACGGCGATCCGCGCGTGCCAACGCTGATGGCGGTGTCTAAGGACAACGGCTACTTCGGCAAGCACTGGCGGTTGGCGCTGGCCGTCACCGACGTGCTGCGCGAGGACCACGGCCGCCATCTGCCGCTGAACGCAGCGGGCGCCAACGGCGCGGTGCTGGCGGACATGGGGCTCGACCCGCTGCTCGGCCGCGGGCTGGCATTGATCGGCCGCGCCGCCGGCCTGGTGGCCCACGTGATCGAGGAGCGCACGGCGCCCACGGGGCAGCAGATCTGGGACCTGGTGCTGCGCCAGGACGCGCGCAATACGCTGCCGACCAAGGCCTGAGCGGCGACCCGCTGAACGGCGGTTCCCTGACAGGCTAGTCCGGCAGGGGCAGCCCCGACCGCGGCTTGATCTCTTCCAGGCAGACGAGTGACTTGACGAAGTTGACGCCTGGCAACGCCACCAGCCGCTCGGTGAGGAAGACGTTGAGCCCTTCCAGATCCCGCGCAATGACCTTGAGAACGTAGTCGAAGTCACCGGTGACCGAGTGGCACTCGAGCACGTCGGGCATTTGCGCAAGGGTCTGCCGGAACAGTTTCAGGTCGCGCATGTGGCCGCGTTCCATGCCGATATGGACGAAGGCCGTCACCTGCAGTCCCAGTGCGGCGGGTCGAAGGCGCGCCTCGTAGCGGGCGATCACCCCGGCCTCTTCCAGCCGATGGTGGCGCCGGCTGCACTGTGCCGGAGACAAACCGATCGCCTCGGCCATCTCGAGGTTTGAGATCCGGCCGTTCTCCTGGAGAAGGCCCAGCATCCGCACGTCTGTTCGGTCGAGTTTGATCATGTGCAATATGTTCTCTTGTGAGAATAAATCGTACAACTATTCCTCATCTTTCGACTGAGAGGGGAAGGAAATGAAAACCCATTGCCAGGGGCAGATCGAATAATTTGATCGCGCCTCACAACGATAGATCGACATCTGTCTCATCGACGCAATTTCCTTCCACCACAACCTTTTCTTTGTCGAGCAAGATCATGAAACGAATCCCCGAGCCATTCCGCATCAAGACCATCGAGCGAATCGCGATGACGACGCGAGAGCACCGCGAGAAGGCGCTGCTTCAGGCCGGGCTCAACCCCTTCCTTCTGCGCAGCGACGACGTCTACATCGACCTGCTCACCGACAGCGGAAGCGGTGCCATGAGCGACCGCCAGTGGAGCGCCATGATGGCCGCCGACGAGGCCTATGCCGGTAGCCGGAGTTATTACCGGCTGGTCGACACCATCGACAAGGTTTTCGGCTACCCGTATCTGGTCCCGGCCCACCAGGGACGCGGCGCTGAACAACTGCTGTACCCCGAACTCGTCAAGCGACGCGCTTCCAGGCAGCCGGTGTTCCTGTCGAATTTCCATTTCGACACCACCAAGGTGCACATCGAGCTGGCCGGGGCACGTGCGCTCAACGCGCTCAACAAGGAAGCGCTCAACACCGGCGAGCACCACGACTGGAAAGGCAACTTCGATCTGGTCGAACTGGCCCGGCTCATCGAGACAGAAGGTGCTTCGAATGTCGCGGCCATCGTGGCCACCGTGACCTGCAACACCACCGGCGGCCAGCCCGTCGCACTCGCCAACCTGCGGGCGGCCTCTCGCATGGCGCGCCAGGCGGGCATTCCGATGGTGATCGACGCCACCCGTTTCGCCGAGAACGCCTGGTTCATCCGCGAGCGCGAGCCCGAATATGCGCAGCACAGCATCCCGGAGATCGTGCGCGAGATGATGGCCTGCGCCGACATCGCCGTCATGTCGTCCAAGAAGGACGGACTGGTCAACATTGGCGGGTTCTGCGCATTCCGCGATGACGAGGATCTGTTCCGTGCGGTCCAGGAGCGATGCGTCGTCAGCGAAGGCTTCATCACTTACGGCGGCCTGGCGGGCCGCGATCTGGAGGCGCTGGCAGTCGGACTCGAAGAGGCGATGGACCCGGACTACCTGAATTACCGGATCGGGCAGGTCGCCTATCTGGGCGAACGTCTTCGCGAGTCCGGCATACCGATTCAGTATCCGACGGGTGGGCATGCGGTGTTCGTGGATGCCGCGGCACTGTTGCCGCACATACCCTCCGAGCAGTTTCCCGCGCATGCGCTGGCATGCGAGCTCTACATCGAGTCCGGCGTGCGGGCCGTCGAGATCGGGTCGCTGCTGCTGGGGCGCGATCCGCACACCGGCTTGCAAGAGAAGGCACCACTCGAGTCGATGCGGCTGACGATCCCGCGAAGGGTCTACACCAACGACCACATGGACTACGTTGCAGATGCACTCGCCGCGGTGGCCCGGCGCGCAGGCGCCATCCGGGGGCTGGACTTCACCTATGAACCAGCGCTATTGCGGAACTTCACGGCACGGTTTCGCTGGGCTCCCGAGAGCGCACGCTGACGCGCGCTTCAACGCACGCCGCTCCGACAGAAGCCGCTTCAGCGCGGTGAGCCGCCCAGCGCCCGGGCGGTTTCGATCACCAATGGCGCGAAGCGCTGCGCGAAGGCCTCGGGCGTCCACTCGGCGCAGGTGCCGGCGATGTGCACCGCCGCGATCGGCTGGTGGTTGTGGTCGAGGATCGCGCAGGCGAGGGCGATCTCGCCGAGCAGGCTTTCTTCCAGCGACACCGCGTAGTTCATCGCCTTCGCCTCGGCGATCTTCTGCTTGATCCGGCCCTTGTCGGTTTCGGTCTTGGGCGTCAACGCGACCAGCGTCGAACGCTCCAGGATGTCGTCCACCGCCTCTTCCGACAGGAACGACATGACGGCACGCCCGCCCGATGAGCAGTAGGTCGGGATTCGTCGGCCGACCAGGGTCGCGAAGAAAGTCTGGCGCTTCGTCTGGCGGCGCAGCGCATAGATGATGGACAGGTCGTCGAACAGGCTCAGGTCGACCCGTTCACCTGTTTCCTTCTGCAACTCGGCCAGGATTGGCGTGGCGCGCTCGATCAGCGGCGTGCCGCGCAGGAAGTCGAAGGTGCGCTCCAGGATCTTCTTGCCGAGCACGTAGCCGCGGCCGTTCGGCCCTTTCTCCAGATAACCCAGTGTCGCGAGCGTGTGCGCCATGCGTTGCGCCGTGCTGCGGTCCATGCCGGCCTGCTCGGCCAGCTCGTTGAGGCTCAGCGGCCCGGGGCGCGTCCCCAACGCCTCCAGCAATCCCATGCTCTTGGCGACCGACTGCACGAATAAGTGATCTGTACTGGACATCCTGGCTCCTTCTCCGGCTCGGTGCGAGCGCGCTCTAGGTCGATCATAAGCTGGCACAAATGCTGCTTTCGTTGAAAATTAATGATCGAATGATATTATTATAGAATCAAACTGTATTACATAGGAATACAGTTGACCCAGATTGGTGAGTTTGGACCGATCAAGGTGCACTTTCCCGTGACAGCTTTTTGTGACTCCCCCTGAGAAGGACCTTTGAAATGAAGCGAATCGTGATGCGTCGTGCCGTGCTGGCACTGGCGGCTGCCGCCGTCGTCCCCTTTGCCGCCGCCCAGGGCGCCGGCGAGCCGATCCGGCTCGGCGTGATGCTGCCGCTGACCGGCCCGGCCGCGCTGGCCGGCACCTCGATCCTGGAGGGCGTGCGCTTTGCCGCCGACGAGGCCAATGCCAAGGGCGGCGTCAATGGCCGCAAGGTGCAGCTCTTCATCGAGAACGACGAAGGCTCGTCGACCAAGGGCGTGACCGCCGTGCGCAAGCTGGTCGAGTCCGACAAGGTGATCGGCATCAGCGGCACTTACGTGAGCGCCGTCGCACTGGCCGCGTCCAAGGTCAGCCGCGAGTTCAAGGTGCCCATGGTGTCCGCCGGCTCCACCTCGTCGAACGTGACCGAAGCCAACACGCCGGGCGACCCGTGGTTCTTCCGCGCGTTTCCGGGCAGCGACGAGCAGGGCGAGCAGTCGGCCCGCGACATCGTGAAGAAGCTCAACGCCAAGAAGGTCGCGCTGATCCAGGAAAACTCGATCTACGGCTCGTCGCTGGCCGAGCAGATGAAGAAGGTGATCCCGCAATACGGCGGCGAGATCGTCGGCGTCGAGAGCTACAACGCGGACGAGCGCGACTTCTACACGGTGCTCACCAAGATCCGCACCAAGCAGCCCGATGCGATCTACATCGCCGGCCTGATGGACGCGGGCGCGCAGATCATCAAGCAGTCGCGCGAAGCGGGCGTGAAATCCGCGCTGGTCGGCTCGGGTTCGATGATGAGCGACAAGCTGATCGAACTCGCCGGCCCCGCGTCCGAAGGCTTCGCCGTGTCGTCGATGTTCGAGCCGTCGACGCCGAACAAGGTCGGCCAGGCCTTCACGCAGGACTTCCGCCAGAAGATGAAGAAGGAGCCCGACGTGTACAGCGCGCTGGGCTACGACTCGATGCACCTGCTGATCGAGGCCGCACGCCGCGCGCCGAAGCTCGACGGCGCGTCGATGCAGTCCACGCTCAAGTCGATGAAGGACGTGCCGCTGGTGCAGGGTCCGGACGGCACCGTCGCCAAGTTCGACGACAAGGGCAGCGTGAGCTTCAAGATCGGCCTGGCCGTGGTGCGCAACGGCAAGCGCCAGTGGCTGCCGTTCGACTGATCGAAGCCGTTCCGCAATGGATTTGCTCAGCCTGTTTCCGCAGTTCCTGGCCAACGGGCTGGTCAATGGCGCCAGCTACGTGCTGGTGGCCGTCGGCCTGACCCTGGTCTTCGGCATTCTCAACATCGTCAACTTCGCCCACGGCGAGTTCTACATGCTGGGCGGCTATGCGGCCGTCACCGCATCGGCGGTGTTCGGCCTGCCGCTCGTGCCGACGTTGATCGTCGTGGTCGTCTGCCTCGCGGCGCTCGGCATGCTGGCCGAACGCGTGGTGTTCCGCCCGCTGGCCAAGCGCGATCCGAGCAACGCGATCATCGCGTCCTTCGGGCTCTCGGTGATGCTCCAGAACGGCGCGCTGCTCGTCTTCGGCGCGCAGCCGCAAGCGCTCAAGACCGACCTGGCCAACGTGCCGGTGCAGATCGGCTCGGTGTTCCTGACCGGGCAGCGCGTGCTGATCGTCGCGGTCACGGTCGCGATCGTCACCGCGCTGCTGCTGGTGCTGCGCTTCACCTGGACCGGCCGCGCGCTGCGCGCCATGGCCCAGCATCCGACCGTCGCCCAGATCAGCGGTGTCAACGTGCGCAAGGTCGCCGTCATCACCTTCGCCATCGCCGCGGCCATGGCCGGCGTCGCGGGTGCGCTGATGTCGTCCGTCTTTCTCGTCCAGCCGACCTCGGGCGCGATGCTCGTGATGAAGTCCTTCACCGTCGTGATCCTCGGCGGCATGGGCAGCATCGGCGGTGCCGTGGTAGCCGGCGTGGGCCTGGGCATCATCGAATCGATGGTGTCGGGCTACATCGGCAACGAGCTGCGCGACATGATCGGTTTCTTCCTGGTGATCGCCATGCTCCTCATTCGGCCGCAAGGGCTGTTCGGCCAATCCACGGAGCGTTCCTGACATGCGCCAACTGATTGCCTTGCTGGTCGCCATCGGCGCACTGGCCCTGTTGCCCATGATGGGTCTGGGCGGCTACGTCCTGAACATCCTGGTGATGATCTTCATCTTCGTCATGCTCGCCGTGAGCCTCGACCTGGTCATGGGCTGGGCCGGCCAGTTCTCGTTCGCGCATGCGGCGTTCTTTGGTATCGGTGCCTACACGGCCGCGATCCTGCAACGCGACTTCGGCACCGGCTTCTGGTCCAACCTGCCCGCGGGCATGGTGGTGGCCGGCCTGTGCGGCCTGCTGCTCGGCCTGCCGGCGCTGCGCCTGCGCGGGCACTTCCTGGCGATCGTGACGATCGCGTTCCAGACCATCGTCTATCTCGCGCTCACGCAGTGGAAGTCGCTGACCGGCGGGCAGTTCGGCATCGAGGTGCAGCCGGTCGAAGGCTTCGCGTCGATCGACCGCTTCTACTACCTCGCGCTCGGCCTGAGCGTGGCGAGCGTCGCGATCGGCTGGCTGCTCACGCACTCGCGGCTGGGCAAGGCCTGGCAGGCGGTGCGCGACGACGAAGTACTGGCTCGCGCCATCGGCCTGAACACCACGGCCAGCAAGCTCGCGGCCTTCGTGCTCGCGTCGGCGCTCGCCGGTGCGGCCGGCGTGCTGGTGGCGCACCACATCCGCGGTGTGACGCCGGACGACTTCACGGTGCTGAGCTCGGCCACGATCGTCGCGATGGTGGTGGTCGGCGGACGCGGAACCATCTGGGGCCCGTTGCTGGGCGCCGTGGTGTTCACCGCGCTGCCCGAGGTGCTCGGCTTCGCGGCCAACTACAAACTCATCATCTATGGCCTGCTCATGATCGTCATGGTCATCGTGATGCCCGAAGGCGTGTACGGCGCCTGGGCCGGAAGGAAGAAGAAATGACGGCGCCCCTGCTGCGATTCGACAACGTGACGCGCCGCTTCGGCGGCCTGGTGGCGCTCAACGGCATCAGCTTCGACGTCGGTGCGGGCGAGATCGTCGGCCTGATCGGGCCCAACGGCTCGGGCAAGTCGACGCTCGCGAACATCGTCACCGGCGTGCTGCCGCCGAGTTCCGGCGCGGTCTACATGGGCGACGCGCGGATCTCCGGCACGGCGCCCTGGCGCATCGCGCGGGCCGGCGTCGCGCGCACCTTCCAGATGCTGCGGCTGTTCCCGACCATGTCGGTGGCCGACAACATCGCGCTGGCGATGCAGCCCGGCCTGAAGACCGGCTACGGCGCATCGATCTTCCGGCTCGCCTCGGCCAGCCGCGAAGACGCATCGGTGCGCGCGAAGGCGATCGAGATGCTGTCGCTGTTCAACCTCGAGAAGTTCATCGACCAGCCGGCCACCGCGCTGTCGATCGGCCAGCAGCGCATGGTCGAGCTGGCGCGCGGCCTGGCGACGGCGCCGCGCGTCTTCGTGCTCGACGAGCCGGCCGCCGGCCTGTCGCCGCCGATGGTCGACCGGCTGATCGAGGTCATCCAGCGCATGCGCGCGGACTACGGCGTGACGGTGCTGCTGGTCGAGCACGTGATGCGCGTGGTGCAGGCCGTGTGCGACCGGGTGGTGGTGCTCGACTACGGCGAGAAGATCGCCGACGCGGCGCCATCGGTCGCCATCAACGACCCGCGCGTGGTCGAGGCCTATCTGGGTACGGGGCGGGCAAAGCATGCTTGAAGTCAAGAACATCGAAGCCGGCTACGGCCGCTCCAAGGTGCTGTACGGCGTGTCGTTCTCGGTGCCGAAGAGCGGGCTCACCGCCGTGCTGGGCGGCAACGGCTCGGGCAAGTCGACCACGCTGAAGGCGCTGGCCGGGCTGGTGGTGCCGAGCGCGGGCGAGATCCTGCTCGACGGCCAGCGCATCGACGGCGTGCCCGCGCACCAGATGGCCGGCAACGGCCTGGTGCTGGTGCCGCAGGGCAAGGAAGTCTTCGCCGGCATGTCGGTGGAAGAGAACATCCTGATGGGCGCCTACCACCGGCGCCACGACAAGGCGCAGATCCGGCGCGACCTGGACGAGGTCTATGGGCTCTTCCCGCGCCTCGTGGTGCGCAAGAAGGCGCTGGCCGGGCTGCTGTCGGGCGGCGAGCGGCAGATGCTGTCGATCGGCCGCGCGCTGCTGGCCAAGCCGCGCATGCTGCTGCTCGACGAGCCGTCGGCCGCGCTGTCGCCGAAGGTCGTGGGCGAGATCGCCGACATCATCCGCGGCCTGCGCAGCCGCGGCCTGTCGATCCTGCTGGTGGAGCAGAACGTGTCGATGGCGCTCGAGCTGGCCGACGAGATCCACATCCTGCGGGAAGGCCGCGTCGCGCATTCCTGCGTGAACGGGCCGGACGTCGACATGGCGTCGCTGCAGCAGTTCTATCTCGGCGCGGGGCCGGCCGCCGCCGCGGTCGACGTCGCCGCCACAGCCTGAAGGAATGCACACCATGCGATTCAAGGACAAGAACGTGATCGTCACCGGCGCGGGCCGGGGCATCGGCCGCGCGACGGTGGAGCGCTTCGTCGCCGAAGGCGCGAAGGTGCTGGCCGTCGACCTGGACATCGGCGATCTCGACGCGCTGCCGGTGCGCAGCCTCGCCGTCGATCTCGCGGCCGACGATGCGCCGGCACGCGTGGTCGCGGCGGCACGCGAACTCGGCGGGCCGGTCGACTTCCTGGTCAACAACGCCGGCATCGGCGGCTCCAAGGCACTGGCGCTATCGGACGACGCGCTGATCGACCGGATCCTCGGCGTCAACCTGCGCGCGGTGCTGCGGCTCACGCGCGACGTGCTGCCGCACCTGGCCGACGGCGGCAGCATCGTGAACGTCGCGTCGGTGTTCGGCGAGACCGGCTTTCCCGGCTCGACCGCCTATGCGGTGTCGAAGGCCGGCATCTCGCAGCTCACGCGGCAATTGGTGTCCGACCTGTCGGCGCGCGGCATCCGTGTTAACGCGGTCGCGCCCGGCGTGATCCACACCGCCATGACCGCGCAGCGCCTGACCCACGACGCCGACTACAACAAGGCGATGGTCGACGCCACGCCGCTGAAGGCGATCGGCACCGGCGCGCAGGTCGCGTCGGTCATCGCGTTCCTCTGCAGCGAAGACGCCTCCTATGTCACCGGCCAGGTGATCGCGGTCGATGGCGGCTGGCTCGCCTGCCACTCGCACGCCTGAAGCTGCTGCAACCCCACAACCACACAAGGACAACCCATGAACCCCAATGATCCGGTGACCTGGCCGAACGGCGCGCGCTGCGCCGTGATGCTGGCCTTCGACTTCGACGCCGAAACCCTCTGGCTGTCGCGCGACCCGGCCAATGCCAAGCGGCCCGGCACGCTGTCGCAAGGCACCTACGGCGCCAAGGTCGGCGTGCCCAAGATCGTCGAGACGCTGCACGAGGCCGGCGTGCCCGCGACCTTCTTCGTGCCCGGCTGGACCGCCGAGCGCCACACCGACAAGGTCGAGCTGGTGCTGAAGCACGGCCACGAGGTCGGCCACCACGGCTACCTGCACGAGTGGATCGACCCCGACAAGCCCGAGCTGGAGGAAGAGGTCTTCGTGAAGGGACTCGAGGCGCTGCAGAAGACCGTCGGCGTCAAGCCGCTGGGCTACCGCTCGCCGGCCTGGGAAACCAGCCACAACATGGTGTCGCTGATCCAGAAGTACGGCTTGCGCTACGACAGCTCGCTGATGGATCAGGTGAACCCGTACCGCCACGTGCTGGCCGACGGCACGCCCGGCCCGGTCGAGCTGCCGGTGCACTGGAGCCTGGACGACGCGCCCTTCGCGCTGTTCTCGATCAAGACGCCGCGCACCATCGTGTCGAACCAGCAGATCCTCGAGGTCTGGAAGGACGAGTTCCGCGAGATCTACCGCTGGGGCGGCCTCTATTCGCTGACGATGCATCCGCAGGTGATCGGCCGGCCGTCGCGCATCGCGATGCTGCGCGAGTTCATCGCCTGGATGCAGGGCTTTCCGAACGTGTGGTTCGCGCGCGGCGGCGAGGTGGCCGAGGCCTGGGCACGCACGGAGGCCGCTGCCTGAGCCCCATGCAAGATCACGAATACGAGAGACTGGACGGCCTCGGCCTGGCGGCGCTGCTGCGGGCCGGCGAGGTGACGTCCGAGGAACTGATGCAGTGCGCGATCCGCCTCGCACAGCAGCGCGCACCCGCACTCAATGCGCTGACCTATGAGCAGTACGAAGCATCGCTTTCGCTGGCGCGCGAATGGACGCCGCGCGGCGCCTTCCGCGGCATTCCGTTCCTGCTGAAGGACTCGGGGCTGGCGTCGACACGGCTGCCGTCGAGCCTGGGCTCGCGGCTGTTCGACGACATGCACTACACCCGCAACGCGACGCTGGTCGACCGCTTCGAGATGGCCGGCTTCATTCCGTTCGCCCGCTCGACCGTGCCGGAACTCTGCATGGCGCCGACCACCGAGGCGACGCGCAACCACGGCCCGACGCGCAACCCCTGGGACCACGGCCGTTCGGCCGGCGGTTCGAGCGGTGGCGCGGCAGCCGCGGTGGCGTCCGGCATCGTGCCGGTCGCGCATGGCAGCGACGGCGGCGGATCGATCCGCATCCCGGCATCGTGCTGCGGCCTGTTCGGCCTGAAGGCATCGCGCGGACTGGTGCCGATGGGCCCGTTCCGCGGCGAGGGCTGGGGCGGGCTGGCGGTCGACGGCGTGCTGAGCCGCACGGTGCGCGACACCGCCGCGGCAATGGACGCCATCTCGGGCGCCGAACCCGGCGCGCCCTACCTCGGCCCGATGTTCGGCCAGTCCTTCATGGCCTCGCTGGACGAAGGCCTGCGCCGGCCGCTGCGCATCGCCGTCTGGCGCAAGCCCTTCGGCGGGGTCGGCATCGCGCCGGAATGCCTGGAGGCGCTGGACGCCACCGTGCGGCTGTGCGCATCGCTCGGGCACGAGATGGTCGAGATGGCGACGCCCGACTTCGACTACGACGCCTTCGTCGACGCGCATGCCGAAGTGCTGGCCGCCAACATCGTGCTGTCGGTCGACAACCGCCTCAAGGCGCTCGGCCGAGGCCTGCGCGACGACGACCTGGAGCCCGCGATCCGCGACGGCTACGACATGGGCCAGTCGGTGTCGGCCGCGAGCTATGCGGCCGCGATCAACCGCTTCCATGCGATCGGGCGGCTGATGGACCAGTGCCTGGCCGGCGTCGACCTGCTGATGACGCCGGGGCTGGTCCAGTTGCCCGCGCCGCTCGGCGAGCTGGCCATGACCGGCAGCTTCCGCGAATTCCGCCGCCGCATGGGCCGCTATTCGACCTTCCTGGCGCTCACCAACGCGTCCGGCCAGCCGGCCGCGAGCCTGCCGACCCACTGGACCGCCGCCGGCCTGCCGGTCGGCACGCAGGTGATCGCCCGGCTCGGGCGCGATGACATCATTCTTCAACTGGCCGCCCAGATCGAGGCGACCGGCAACTGGCAACCCAACCGAGGAACCGCACGATGACCGACACCGTCTCCATCCGCCCCTTGAAGCCCACCGACTTCGATGCCTGGCTCGCGCTGTGGGAGGGCTACCAGCGCTTCTACAAGGTCGAGATCGCGCGTGCGGTGACCGACGGCACCTGGGCTCGCCTGATGGACGCCGCCGAGCCGATGCATTGCGCCGTCGCCGAAAGCAACGGCGTGCTGACCGGCCTGGTGCACTACATCTTCCACCGCTCGACCTGGACCACGGGCGACTACGTCTACCTGCAGGACCTGTTCGTGCAGCCCGACCAGCGCGGCGGCGGACACGGCCGCAAGCTGATCGAGCATGTGTACGACGCAGCGCGGCAGCACGGCGCGTCGCGCGTGTACTGGCTCACGCACGAGTCCAACGTCGACGCGATGAAGCTCTACGACAAGGTCGCCGATCGCTCGGGCTTCATCCAGTACCGCAAGGCGATGCCTTGACCGTCGGGAGCCGCACATGACCGGACGCTTCGAAGGCCGCATCGCGGCCGTCACCGGCGCAGCCAGCGGCCTCGGCAAGGCGAGCGCGCTGGCACTGGCGCAGCAGGGCGCGCGCGTGCTGCTGTTCGACCGCGATGCCGAAGGGCTCGCCGCGACGGCGGCACGCTGCCCGGGGTCGGTAACCGTGGTCGGCGACGCCTCGTCGGCCGCGGACGTCGCACGCGCCGCCGAGACCGCGCGCCGCACGCTCGGCCCGGTCGAACTGCTGGCGGCCGCCGCCGGCATCCTCGGCCCGGCCAAGCCGGCGATCGAGCTGGAAGAAGCCGAATGGGACCGCCTCTTCGCCGTGAACGTGAAAGGCCCGTGGCTGGCCGCGCGCGCCTTCGTGCCGCAGATGCGCGAGGTCGGGCATGGCGCGATCGTGCTGTTCTCGTCGACCGCCGGGCTCGTCGGCTCACCCTTCCTGTCGGCCTATTCGGCATCGAAGGGTGCGGTGACGATGCTCACGCGCAGCCTGGCGCTGAACCATGCGGCCGAGCGCATCCGGGTGAACTGCGTGTGCCCCGGCACCATCAACGGGCCGATGACCGAAGCGAGCTTTGCGCAAGCCGGCGACGGCGACGCGCAGCTGGCGCGCGCGCAGCGGATGCTGTCGGGCATTCCGCTGGGGCGCTTCGGCGAGGCGGACGAAATCGCGGCGGCGGTGCTTTATCTGCTGAGCGACGATGCCGCGTTCACCACCGGCATCGCCTTGCCGGTGGACGGCGGCCGCGTCGCCTGACGCGGCGATCGTTCCTGCTTTCTCGCGTCACAGCGCCGTCAGGTGTTCGTAAAGAATGACGGCGCCGATGCCCACCAGCAGCACGCCGCCGATGGCCTCTGCCCAGCGCCCGGCGATCTTCCCGAGCACACGGCCCACCATCACGCCGATCGTCACCATGGCGAATGTCGCGAACCCGATGGCGGCGGCGACGGGCAGGATGTTCACGTCCAGGAAGGCCAGGCCGACGCCGACGGCCATTGCATCGATGCTGGTCGCAAAGCCGGTGATCGCCAGCAGCCAGAAGCCGTGGCGCGTGGGCTTCTCGGCCTCTTCGGCAGCGGGCTTCCGCAGTGCCCCGACGATCATCCGCAGGCCGAGGATGGTCAGCAGCGTGAAGGCGATCCAGTGGTCCCAGGTCTTGACGTAGCTCGACGCGGCATAGCCCAGCGCCCAGCCGATGAGGGGCATGATGGCCTCGATGACACCGAAGATGGCGCCGGTGCGCAGCGCTTCGGACCAGCGGGGTTTCTGAAGTGCAGTGCCCTTGCCGACGGCGGCGGCGAACGCGTCGGTCGACATGGCCATGGCCAGCAAGGCGGTGGAAGCGAAGTTCATGTGGGAATCGTTTTTGACGGTCGGGCGAGAGCGCAAAGGCACGTCACCACTGCCCGACCTGCGTCGCGGTGACATGCCGATGGTCTCGCCAACCGCAAGAACGGTTGCCAGCGCCACGGCATGCGAGATGCCGAGTGTGTTGACGCAGGCGCTTCCAGAAGCGGAAGCCGGCTACTCCCCAAGGGAGCGGCGAGTATAGAGAAACGGCGCACCTCTCGCGTCGCCGGACCGGCGTGCGGGCATCGAAGAAAATGCGGGGTTCAGCGCCTGCAGCACGGGCCGGCCTCATGCGCGCGACACGCTCACGCGGTGGATCGCTGAAACGAGCGTCCGCGTTCATCGCCAGTCGTAACCCGCCGCAAGCCAGCCTCTCCTATCTTCACCATGACTTTGCCCTACACCTCCATCGCCGAACAGCTCCGACGCGGCGGCGTGGTCGGCTATCCGACCGAATCGGTCTTCGGACTCGGTTGCGATCCGCACGATGCCGCTGCCGTCGCCCGCATCTTCGAACTGAAGCAACGCGATCCCGGCCAGGGCTTTTTGCTGATCGCCGCCGACCTGCAGCAGATCGCGCGCTACATCGACGCGGCGCGGGTGCCGGCGGAGGTGCGGGCGCGCGTCGAGAGCGGATGGCCGGGGCCGTCGACCTGGATCTTTCCGGCGTCGCGCGAGGTGCCGGCCTGGATCAGCGGGCGCCACACCGGCATTGCGGTGCGCGTGACGGCGCACGGGTCGGCGGCTGCGCTGTGCCGGGCGTTCGGTGGCGCGCTGGTGTCGACCAGTGCCAATCCGCACGGCCTGCCGCCGGCGCGCACCGCGGCCGAGGTCGAGGCCTACTTTCCAGGCCAGCTTGCCGCCGTGCTCGACGAGCCGGTCGGCACGCTGGCGCAGCCGACCGTCATTCGGGATGCGTTGACGGGCCAGGTGGTGCGCGCCTGAAGGCGCTCACGTGCCCGGAAGATAGCCGTCGTAGAACGACCGCACATGCGGCATCACGGCATCGGCCAGCTGGCGTCGCCGACGCTCGGCATCGCTCGGCGGGCGCGACAGCATTTGCGCGATCTCCGCCAGCACCGCATCGCGGTCGACGTACTTGAAGCGGCCCTTGGCGTAGATCGGATCGCCGTCGACGAACACCGTGTCGACGTGCTGCGGCTTGGCGCGCTGCAGCAGCGCGTCGAGCGGCGCGACCTGTTCGTCCTGGTAGGGCCAGGTCGCGGCATCGACGTCGATCGCGACCGCGTCGAAGCGCAGCCCTGGCGCGAGGCGCCCGATCTGGCCGCGGAAGCCGGTCGTCGCGGCGCCGTGTTCGGTCGCCATGCGCAGCACCTGCGCGCAGGTCGGCACATCGGCCGCATCGAGCCCCGGCTGGCGATGCACCCGCAGCGCGAGGCGCATCTCTTGAAGCATGTCGCGGTCGTCGTTGAGCCCCGCTTCATCGATGCCCAGCGCCGTGACGATGCCGTGCCGCGCCATCGCATTGACCGGCGCGGTGCCGCTGCGCAGCCGCAGGTTGGAGCTGCAGTTGTGGCACACGCAGGTGCCGGTGTGGGCGAGCAGTTCGATGTCGCCTTCGTCGACCCAGACCGCGTGGCCGAGCGTCATCGACGGGCCGAGTGCGCCCAGCTTGTGCAGGTGCCGGACCGCGGTGGTGCTGGTGCGGCGCCGCGCGTACTCGCGCTGGAACGGCGTTTCCAGCACATGCATGTGCAGCGGCACGTCGTCGGTGCGAGCCTGTTCGACCATCGCCATCAGTCCGTCGTCGGTGACCCAGTGCAGATTGGCCGGCGCGAGCTGGATGCGGATGCGCGGTGCGCCGGCATGGGCATCGCGCAGCGCGGCATACACGGCCATCTGGTCGTCGAAGGACAGCGCGAAGCGCCGCAGGTGCGCCAGCATCGCGGCGCCGAGTTCGCTTGGCAGCGTGGCGCAGAAGGCGTCGTCGTCGCCGTAAACAAGCCGGTTCTGCTCGCGCACCGAATAGGCGAAGGAGGTGCGCATGCCGATGCGGCTGTAGGCGCCGAGGACCTTCATGCAACCTGCGACGACGGCGTCGATCGGCCCGGCCACGCGCGGATGCAGGTGTTGGACGCAGGTCACGCCTGAGGCCACCATGTCGAAGGCGCCGTAGAGCGTGTCGAGCACGGGGTCGATGTCGCGCGCCGACAGCCGGCTTGCGAACCACAGCTCCAGCGGATGGTCGGGCGAGCCCAACTGCAGCGGCGTGAGCCCGACGTGGTGGTGCGCGTTGACGAAACCCGGCATCAGCATGTGGTGCGGGAAGTGCTGCACCGGCGCTTCGGGGTGCTCGGCGCGCAGGGTGGCGAAATGGTCGACCGAGACGATGCGCCCGGCATCGTGCGCCACCGCCGCGTCGTCCAGCATCTCGACCGTGAAGCGGTCGCGCACGCCGGTCACGACCTGGCGCGCGCGGACGAGCTCGATCGTCATGTCGTCTCCCGTGCGGTGAATGCCGCAGCGACAGCGTCCATCGTGTCGACGCGCGCGAGCCGCGGATCGATGTCGAAGTCGAGTCCGGCGAATGCAGCGCCGCCGAGCGTCAATGCGGTTGCGCCGTCATCCGCTGCCTGGCGCGACAGTGCGGCCACGCCGGTTCGGAAGGCGGCTGGCGAGCGCCGCAGATCGGCGCCGTTGCCCGGCAGCGCGTAGACGCCGGTCAGCGTCAATTGCGGCACCAGCGCGCGAACGGCCTGGCTCAGCAGCGGCACCCAGGCCGCGCCCGCCGTCACGATCGCCAGGCGATGGCCGGCCTGCTGCGCGGCCATCGCGGTGGCTTCGGCCATGCCGATCACCGGCACGCCCGCACGCTGGCGCAAGCCGATCAGGCCGGGATCGCCGAAGCAGGCGAGCAGGATCGCGCTCGCGTCGGCCGGCACGTCGCCGAGCATCTGGAGCGCGGTGGCGGCTCCGATCGCGAAGCGTTCGGCGGACTCGATCACGGGCACGCCCTTCGAGGCCGTCATGCCCACCAGCGTGGCC
>JAZKDL010000162.1:0-2448 GCA_040387575.1 Pseudomonadota bacterium | reverse complement strand
GGGCTCTTGAGCGTGTCGACCAGGCCAGCGGCCTTCACGGCGGCGACCAGCGTGGTGTGGTCCTTGGAGTTGACCGCGTTGTCGACGATGTCCTTGCTCGGGTACATCGCCGCGCCGCCGACCATCGGGTTCGACATGCCGCCGGACATGCTGCTGCCGGACATGCTGGACATGCCGCCGTCCTTCATGCCCATGCCGCCAGCGCAGGCGCTGAGAAGGATCGAGACGCCGACTGCCGTGATGAGTTTCTTCATGGATTGACTCCTGTGACTGGATGAGAAGGTGGTGTGACTGCGCTGGTAAACCGCCAGCCATTCGGAAGCGCCTGCGCGCCTGCAATGGATACGCGCCGAGGCGCAGGGCGGATTCACGCGTCGTTCAATTGCCTTCATTCCAGTGGCGCGGAGCGCCATGGAGTCGCATGGCCAGCGGCCGTCAGTCCGCTGCAGAGCCTCCCAGAAAGCCGAAGCGCTGCGCTATCGGCTGCTTCTCCGGCAGCACGTAGATCACGCCTTGCGTGTTCCCGAGAGCTGGCTTGACGTGGGCGTCATAGAACGCAGCCGGCACGTTGATGCAGCCATAGGAGATGCGGTTGTCCGCAATGCTCGGACTGGCCAGCCGCTGTGCGCGGCGTTCGGACTTGTTACTGGTGCGCACGCGATGCATGGACACGGCGGCGTCGTAGTCGACCCAGACGATGTCCTCTCCCTGCATGTTGCGTCCCGGCTCCGAAACGAATCGACCGGCTGGCGTGGTGCGTTCGGACGGCTTGATCTTCGCCATCGGCCGTTCGCCGATGCCGGGCACCGAGTCGTCGCCGCGTGCCGCGCCCAGCAGCACCGGCGTCGTGCCGCTCAAGGTGCCGTCAGCGCGGTAGATGAAGAGCCGCGCATTGTTCTTGTCGACGACGGCAAAGGCTTGGCCCTTGTTGTCGCCAGCATGGATCGCGCTGCGCACCAGCATCTGGACGTCGGCCGATGCTGTCGCTGGCGGCGCATTGCCGACTGTGGCGTTGGATGGAGACGCGACCGTGCTCCCGGCGGACGCAGCCAGGGCGGTCGTGCCCAGCAGCGCCGCACACAGTGTCAGCGTGGTGAGCGGCAGGAGGCGGCGCGAGGATGGATGTGTCATGGGAAATCTCTTGGACTTGGCGGGCGTGAAGATGGGCGCGCTGCGGTATGCAGTCCGGCAGACGAAAAAACGAGAGCCGTGCCGCGCAAACGGCGATGCCGGGATGGACCCGCGCCCATCCCGGCATCACGCCGGGCGTTCGATCGAAGCGTCCGGGCTGGTGCTCAGTTGGCCAATCGCTCAGTTGCGATCGGCGCGCATCGGACGCATCGGCGGTGCGGGGCGCATGGTCGGTGCCGGCGGCGTGGCATTCATCGCAGCGCCGGGTGCGGCCGGCTCGGCCACCTGGGTTCCCGTCGTGCCCATCGGGCCTCCAACGGGGTTCTGCTGACCTGCGGCAGTGGCCGGGTTCGGCACCGCTGTGGTTGGCGGGTTGCCTTGCGCAAAAGCAGCGCTGGCCGTGCCGAGGGCGAGGATGGCGAGAAGTCGAGTGCTGTGCTTCATGAGAGGCTCCTTTGGGTTGGGTGAAACCGCGCCGGCCTGATGATGTGGCCGACTGGTTCCCAAGCTAAGAGCCGTGCGTGCTGCGGAGGTCGGCATGCAACCTCGCAGCGTGTAGGCGCTCTGCGCCGCGCTGCGCAAGCGTCGGCGCGCGGCCCGCAGGACGGCGCGCCGTCGCTCCGGCCTGTTTCAGGCCTCGCCCTTCACCTTCAACCGCCATGCATGCAGCAGCGGTTCGGTGTAGCCGCTCGGCTGTTCCAGCCCCTTGAACACCAGGTCCTGCGCCGCCTGGTAAGCGGCCGACGTGGTGAAGTGGCCGGCCATCGGCTGGTACAGCGCATCGCCCGCGTTCTGCTTGTCGACCACGGCCGCCATGCGTTCGAAGGTCGCGTTGACGGCGTCCTTGGTCACGATGCCGTGCAGCAGCCAGTTGGCGATGTGCTGGCTCGAGATGCGCAGCGTCGCGCGGTCTTCCATCAGGCCGACGTTGTGGATGTCGGGCACCTTGGAGCAGCCCACGCCCTGGTCGATCCAGCGCACCACATAGCCCAGGATGCCCTGCACGTTGTTGTCGAGTTCCTGCTGCTTCTCGGCATCCGTCCACACCGGGTTCGGCGCGACCGGCACCTGCAGCAGGTCGTTCAGGATGTTGTCGCGCTCTGCGTTGGCGTCGATCTTCTCTAGCTCCTTCTGCACGCCGGCCACGTCGACCTGGTGGTAGTGCAGCGCATGCAGCGTGGCCGCTGTGGGCGAGGGCACCCAGGCGGTGTTGGCGCCGGCCTTCGGGTGCGCGATCTTCTGCTTCAGCATGTCGGCCATCAGGTCCGGCATGGCCCACATGCCCTTGCCGATCTGCGCCTTGCCGCGCAGGCCGCA
>JAZKDL010000161.1:0-2287 GCA_040387575.1 Pseudomonadota bacterium | reverse complement strand
CGCACCGTGCCGCAGATCTTCATCGGCGACACCCATGTCGGCGGCTGCGACGACCTGATCGCGCTCGACGGGCGCGGCGGGCTGGTGCCGTTGCTGCAGGCCGCCTGAGTCGTCATACGAACGGGCGATAATCGTCCGTTCATCCTGTGCAGCCCGCCGTGGGACTTCTCCGGCGGGCATTGTTTTGATCCCCGAAAGTTTTCAGCCATGGCCGACACCCAAGATCCCGTGTTCCAGATTCAGCGCGTCTACCTGAAGGACCTCTCGCTGGAACAGCCCAACTCGCCCGCGATCCTGCTCGAGCAGGAACAGCCGACCGTCGACATCCAGCTGGGCGTGGACGCTCAACCCGTCACCGACGGCATCTTCGAGATCACCGTGTCGGCCACCGTGCAGACCAAGATCGGCGACCGCACCGTGTTCCTGGTAGAAGCCAAGCAGGCCGGCATCTTCGAGATCCGCAACCTGCCGGAAGACCAGATGGGCCCGATCCTCGGCATCGCCTGCCCACAGATCGTGTACCCGTACCTGCGCGGCAACGTCGCCGACGTGATCCAGCGCGGTGGTTTCCCGCCCGTGCACCTGGCGGAAATCAACTTCCAGGCGATGTTCGAACAGCAACAGGCTCAGGCCGCAGGCCAGCCTTCGCCGATCCTCACGCAGTAAGCCTTCGGGCTTTCGCGGTCGATGAAACTCAGCGTGCTCGGTGCCGGTGCCTGGGGCACGGCGCTGGCCATCAACGCGGCCGGCAAGCACGACGTGGTCCTGTGGGCGCGCGATGCGTCCCAGACGCACGAAATGGCGCGCAGCCGCAGCAATGCGCGCTACCTTCCTGGCTTTCCACTACCGCCAACACTTTCAGTGGTGTCGGGCGATGTCCGTGCGGCAACGGCGCATGCTGAGCTCGTCATCGTTGCAACGCCTGTTGCTGCGCTGCGCTCCCAACTCGTGAGCCTGCGCGAACTGGATGTCCCGATCGCATGGCTTTGCAAGGGCATCGAGCCGGTCGCTGGCGATGCCGAGGGCTTCGGCCTGCTGCCGCATGAAATTCAACGTCTGGTGGCGCCCGAGCTCAGAGCCGGCGTCCTCAGTGGGCCGAGCTTTGCGCAGGAAGTGGCACAAGGCCGGCCGACGGCGCTGGTCGCTGCGAGCATCCATGCCGGCGTGCGCGATGCGCTGGTCGAGGCATTCCACGGACCGGCATTGCGCGTCTACGCCAACGACGATCTGGTCGGTGTCGAGGTCGGCGGTGCCGTGAAGAACGTGCTCGCCATCGCAACCGGCCTGTGCGACGGGCTTTCGCTTGGCCTGAATGCACGCGCGGCGCTCATCACGCGCGGACTGGCCGAAATGACGCGGTTCGGCGTGGCGCTGGGCGCGTCGACTGAAACGTTCATGGGGCTGTCCGGGCTCGGCGACCTCGTGTTGACGGCCACAGGCGATCTCTCGCGCAACCGCAAGGTCGGACAGTTGCTGGCGCAAGGGCAGACGCAGGAACAGGCCGTGCGCTCGCTGGGTCACGTGGCCGAAGGCGTGTATTGCGCGCGGGCCGTTGTTCAGCGTGCGCAGCATCTGGGCGTCGACATGCCGATCGCGCAGGGCGTGGTGGCGCTGCTCGACGGCCGCATACGGCCCGACGAAGCAGTGGCCGAGCTGATGGGGCGTGAGCCCGGCTCCGAGCGCAGCGCGAGCTGACTTCGGCTGCGACGGTCAGGCGGCCGGCGCAATCCTGTCCCAGTCCTCTCCCTCGGCTCAGTCGCCGAGCTCCAGCACGCACGCATCACCCAGCGGTTCACGCCAGACGCGCACGCGCGCTGGCGGCGGCTGCATGTCGGCCAGTGCGTCGGCAATGAACACACAGAGGTTTTCCAGCGTGGGTGTGCCCAGGCCTGGGACCTCGTCCAGCAGATGGTGGTCGAGCTGTTCGCGCACAGCCTGTAGGCGCTGCCGCAACAGGCCGAGGTCGATCACCATGCCGGAGGCCGGATCACGCGGCCCGCGCATCGACACTTCCGCGTGGTAGGTGTGGCCGTGGATGCGGCGGCTGCTCGCCGTCTCGATCTCGCGCTCGAGCGTATGCGCGGCGTCGAAATAGAAACGCTGGCTGACGGTGAAGATGGCGAAATCGGTCATCGGATGCCCGTGAGCTTGTGGGTTTGCAGGCTCAGTCGCCAGCCCGGGTTCTGCATGCAGGCTTCGATGCAGAGCGCCGTGTTCGCCCGCTGGTCCGGGCCGTCCATCGGCTGCAGGAAGCGCTGGGCGAAGTCGCTGCCGGACGCGAGCTCCG
>JAZKDL010000160.1:0-6426 GCA_040387575.1 Pseudomonadota bacterium | reverse complement strand
TAGCGGTCGTACAGCGTCTGCAGGCCGAGGTAGTCGAACTGGTTGTCGCGTTCGGCCTTCAGTGCGGCGCCCAGGCGCGGCAGGTCGAACTGCAGCAGCTTCTCGTCGAGCAGGTCGTTGTCGACGCCCTTCTTGATGAACTGCGGGAAGTAATCGACGTAGGCCTGCGAACGCTCCGCGGGCATCACTTCGCGGCCGATGATCTCCTTGAAGATCGTGTGCAGCAGCAGGCGTGCGGTCGCAAAGGTGTAGTCGGGGTCCTTTTCGATCAGCGTGCGGGCGGCCAGGATCGAAGCCTTGTAGACCTCGTCGAGCGGCACGCCGTCGTATAGATTGCGCATCGTCTCGGCCTGAATCGGCGCTGCGGTGATGCTGTCGCCCAGGCCGGTGCAGGCCGATTCGATCAGCCCCTTGAGTTCGTTCACGTCGAGCGCAACACGTTCGCCGCGGTCCAGCACGTGCAGCAAAGGCGCTGCCGGCGTCTCCTGGGCCTCGTGCTTGGCGCGTTCCTGTGCGCGGCGGTCGCGGTAGAGCACATAGGCGCGCGCGATGTCGTGATGGCCGCCGCGCATCAGGCCGAGTTCGACCTGGTCCTGCACGTCCTCGATGTGGAAGGTGCCGCCGCCCGGACGCGAGCGCACCATCGCGCGCACGACGGCCTGCGTCAGCGTGTCGACGGTCTCGCGCACGCTGGCGGAGGCAGCGCCCTGCGTGCCGTGCACGGCCAGAAAGGCCTTCATCATCGCGATGGCGATCTTGTTCGGCTCGAACGGAACGACAGCGCCGTTTCGGCGAATGATTTGGTAGTTCGCGAGCGCATTGGCGCCCGGCGTGCCGGCCGTGTCGCGCGATGACGAGGCGGTCTGCGTTGGGGAGGCGCGCGTGGCGGAAGGGGTTTGAAGAGCAGTTTGCATTCGGTCGGTCCTCGATGGAATTCTGTGGGACGGTGATGCCGGTTCGGCAGTCGCGCCGGCGTTGAATGCCGGGGAGCACACACTATATCTAGCGCTCGAGGGGGTCGCAAGCCACTATATGTAGCGTTTTATGTCCGTTTCAACCGCCAGCGCCACGAGTCTTCATGCTGTCATCCACGGCAACGCCGCATGATCTCTGGCTCGGCGCTGCCAAGGCGCCGGTTGGCGCGGGATTCCACGGCTTTTCCGCCGGAAACCCGCATGGATACTGACGTCCGATCCGTTCGATGGAAGTCGGCCACCTGTTTGATGGCATTCATCGCCGTGTGAAGGGCGATTGAAAAAATCTCAGGGTTTGTCCACGTCCATCGGGAACTCGACGCCTGCTGGTGCGAACTCGCGCTGCAGCCGCCGCCAGTCGAAGCCTGCGCCCGGGTCGCGCTTGCGGCCGGGTGCGATGTGTTCGTGACCGGCGACGAAACGAATCGGGTAGTGCCCGGCGAGCGCTTCGCACAGCGGTGCCAGCGCGTCGTATTGCGCCGCCTCGAAAGTCTCGCCTTCGAGGCCTTCGAGTTCGATGCCTATGGAGTCGTCGTTGCAGTTCGTGCGTCCCCGCCATGACGACGCTCCCGCGTGCCATGCGCGTGCGTCGCAGCTCACGAACTGCAGCAGTTCGCCGTCGCGCCGCAGATAGAAGTGCGCCGAAACCTCGATCCCGCGGATCGTCCCGAAGTACGGATGCGCATTCCAGTCGAGCTGGTTGGCGAACAGGCGCTGTACCTCGTCGCCGCCGTAGCGTCCTGGCGGCAGACTGATCGCGTGCAGCACGATCAGGTCGATCGACGCCGTGGCAGGCCGGGGACCGAAGTTGGGCGAGGGCAGCGCGCGGGCGGGCCGGTACCAGCCGTTCAGCCACAGCGTGTCGGTCGCAGCGGGCTCAGTCATCGCCAACGCCTGTCGGGCTGTCGTCGCTGTTCGGCGTCGCGATGCCCAAACGCGCGATCCGGTAGCGGATCTGCCGCAGGCTCAGTCCGAGTCGACCCGCGGCTGCGGTGCGGTTGAAGCCGCTTTCCGCGAGCGCCCGCACGAGCACTTCGCGTTCCTGCTGATCGAGGTAGTCCTGCAGGTCCGTGGGCATCGGTGGCAGCACGATGGGTTGGGCGGCGTGCGTCGGTGCCAGCGCAATCGAAGGCACCACGGTCAGTTCGGCAGTGCGGAACTCAGCGTCTTCCGGGGCTGTGCGTGCCGCCGGTTCCGTGGGCACTCTGCCCATGAAGTCGATATGCAGTTCATTCCCATCGCTCAACGCGACTGCGCGGTGAAGCAGGTTCTCGAGCTCGCGCACGTTGCCCTGCAATGGATGCGCAGCCAGGCTGTGGATCACGGCGGGCGACAGCACCGGTACCGGCATCTGGGCCTCGTGCGCGATGCGAGCGAGCAGTGCGTCGCACAGCGCAGGCAGATCCTCGCGCCGGTCGCGCAGCGCGGGCATCGCGATCTCGATCACGTTGAGCCGGTAGAACAGGTCCTGGCGGAAGCGCCCCGCCTGCACCTCGGCCTGCAGGTCCTTGTGGGTGGCGCTCACGATGCGCACATCCGTTGCATCTTCCTGTGTCGAGCCGATCGGTCGCTCGCTGCGCTCCTGGATCGCGCGCAGCAGTTTCGACTGCATCGCGATCGGCAGGTCACCGATCTCGTCGAGGAAGAGCGTGCCGCCCCGTGCCGCCTGGAAATAGCCATCGCGGTCTTGCGAGGCGCCGGTATACGAGCCTTTGCGTGCCCCGAAGAACTCGGCTTCGAGCAGGTTCTCGGGAATCGCACCGCAGTTGACGGCCACGAAGGGGCCGACTCCACGCTGACTGCAGGCATGAACAGCACGTGCGACGAGTTCCTTGCCGGTGCCGGATTCGCCGCGCACCAGCACGGGCGCCATCCCGCGCGCCACTTTGGCGAGGCGCGATTTCACCAGACGCATCGGATTCGAATCGCCGACCAGCCGGTCGAGCGCGGCGTGGCCAGCGGTTGTGGGTGCCGCGTTGCGGGTGGTCTCAGGTACAGGTGCGGCAGCCTTGGGCGCCTGTGGCAGCAGCGCATGTACGGCGGACGCGACGACCGTGCGGAACTGCTTGAGGTCGACAGGCTTGGTCAGGTAGTCGAAGGCGCCGGCCTTCAAGGCTTCGACTGCGTTGTCGGCCGAGCCATAGGCCGTCATCACCACGCAGCGTTCGCTGCGCTGGGCTTGCTGAAGGTGCTGGAGGATCTCCATGCCGCGACCATCCGGCAGCCGCATGTCGGTGATGACGGCATCGAACTGTCCGGAGTCCAGGTGTTGCCGCGCCTCGCCGATCGTGGCGGCCGCCTCGACCCGGTAGCCTTCGCGCAGCAGCGTCAGCTCGTACAGCGTGCGCAGGTCGGGCTCGTCGTCCACCACGAGGATCTGCGCGGCGCGCACGCTGGAAGGGTTCAGGTTGCTCACCGGACTATTGTGTCAGCCGTGTATCGGCCGGTGCGAAGGCGACGAAGAATTCATTGCCCTCGATGTCTTTGCCGGGCAACGACCGCCGCTGGTAGCCGATGGTCGCGCCATGGCGTTCGCAGAGCTCGCGGCATAGGAAAAGGCCCAATCCGCTGGAGCGGCTTTCGGATGAGAAGAAGGGCTCGAACAGGTGCCGCTGGACGGCCGGTTCCAGCGGCGCGCCGTCGCTCCATACCTGCAGGCCGACGCGGCCATCGGCATCGAGTCGAGTGCCAAGCCGGATCGCGCCATCCCGGTTGCTCGCATGGCGCGATGCGTTGTCGAGAAGGTTCACCAGAATGCGGCGCAGGTGCTCGGCATCGAAGCCGACGTCACGCCCGGGTGCCTCCAGCTGCATCACCACGCCTGCGCGGTGCGTATGACGCACCCACTCCTGCGCGAGCGCCTCGACCGTCGAATCCAGTGGCAGCTGTTCACCGGATGCGAGCCACCGCTGCTTGCCGACGCGTGCCACGTCGAGCACGTCGTCGACGATGCGTGCCAGCCGCCGTGCGTTGTGCTCGACCATCGTGGCCAGCCGGCGGTGTGCCGGGTCGCTCAGGTCTTCGTTGAGCAGTGCGCTGGCCTGCGTGATCGCGGCCAGCGGATTGCGTATCTCGTGCGCCACGGCGGCCGACATGCGACCCATCGCCGCGAGCTTCTCGGTGCGAATACGCGCTTCGAGTTCGCGCAGGTCCTGCACGAACATCACGCAGAGACTGTCGCCGCGCCGGTCGTGCGTGGGTGTGAGCTGGGTCCGCACCCGTACTTCGCGCACGGCATCCTGCGCCTGCGCGACCGTCAATTCCTGTACCTGGCCGGCCTGCCGTTCGAAGGTACGGTCGGCAAGCGCGGCCAGAGCATGCCAGGTGGTATGCGTGGTCAGCGCGAATGGCACTTCGAGGCGGGCAATCTCCTGGCCGAGTATTTCCGCCGCCGCGGGATTGGCAGCGTGTACTCGGCCATGAGAGTCGATCACCAGGATGCCTTCGGCCAGCGTTTCGATCACCAGCGAATTCACCTGCGCATGCATCTGCGCAGTGCCGCGGCTGCGCAGCGCCTGTGCTTCCTCGCGTGCAAGCCGGCGCGCCAGTTCGTGCGCCAGCAACGCGACCACGAAGAGGCCGGTACCGGTCAAGGCCGCCTGCACGAAGCGTGGTGACGCGTCCGCCGGCATCCGAAGCCAATGCCAGCCTGCATCCGCGAGCAGCAGCAGCGTGACGGCCGCGCTGGTGCCGAGCCCGACCGTGACCGTGCCGAGCACGGAGCCCATCAGCACCGGCAGTGCAAACAGCGGCGCGTAGTTGATGCTGCCGGCTTCCAGCAACTGCAGCGCGGTGAAGGCCGCCAGGTCGACGCCGATCGTGACCAGCCAGGCGCCACCCAGCCCGCGGATCGGCGGCGTGAACGGCGTGAGCTGCATCGTCAGCAGCGTGCCTGCGAGGTAGGTGATCGACAGTGCCAGTGCCGCCCACGGCGCCGGGTGGTCGCGGGTGATGGCGAAGAGCTGCAACACGAGCAGCACGATGGCAATGAAGCTGCGTGCCGCCATGAAGCCGCGCCACAACCGCTGCAGCGCGCTGCTGGCACCGCGCGCCTGTTCGAGCATGTCCCAGTCGGTTGCCGACTCACCACGCGACCGGAACAGGGGCGTCATGCGCGCCGGTTCAGCGTTCGGCGGTCTGGCGGTGCGCGGCGCTGCAATACATGCCGTGCGCCCCTTGCACGGCATCACTGGCGGGCAGATGCAGGCCGCATTGCGCACAGCGCAGCATCGCCTGCGGCGCACCGACGGCGGGCGGTGCAGCCTTGCGCGGCGGTACCGCGCGTTCGCGCATCTCGTCGCGGCGGTTCTTTCGCCAAAGCCATATCGCGAAGAAGACGACGAAGAAGACGAGAAGGTATTTCATGGAGCGCGATGCAACAGCACTTCAAGCACGAAGCGCGAACCGACATAAGCGAGCAGCAGCAGCGCGGCGCCCGCATAGAGCACGCGGCGCGCCGTCCGACCGCGCCAGCCGAAGCGGGCTCGGCCTGTCAACAGCACCGCGAAAGCAATCCAGGCCAGCACCGAGAACACCGCCTTGTGGTCCCACTTCCAGCTGAGTCCAGCTTGGCCATAGAGCGCCTCGCCGAACAGCACGCCGGCCAGCAGCGTGGCCGACAGCAGCACGAAGCCGGCGGTGACGAATCGAAAGGTGAGGCGCTCGAGTGTCAGAAGCGGCACGCCGGTCTGTGGTCCGGCGGCCAGGCGGATCTGCTTTTCGGCTCGCGTGATGAGCCAGGCGTGGACCACCGCAGCGCCGAACAAGCCATAGGACGCGATGCCCAGCGCCAGATGCAGCGGCAACCAGGGCGACGCCATGACGTGCAACGGCGTGCCCGGGAACAGCACCGCAAGCAGCACCACCGCAGCGCCCAGCCCGGCCAGCACGCGACGCACGGCGAGTTGCGGGAACAGCCGGCTTTCGACCGCATACACGGTGAGCACCAGCCACGCGGTGACCGACAGCGCCGGTGCAAAACCGAAGCGCGGTACATGGCCGATCAGTCCCCAGCCGAGTGCCAGCGCGTGCAACAGCCATGCGAGTCCGAGGACGGCCTGGGTCGCCTGGCGGGTCAGCCGCGAGGCCATTGCGGCAACGAAGCCGTAGGCGGCCGCGGTGGCGATGCCCAGTGCCACGCCGAGTGGGGAGGGGATCGCTAAAATCATCGGAGGAGTTTAATGGCTCTCCCTCAGGCTTCGCGCACCGGAGATTGCTTGGCCCCTACTCCGGCCCGGCGCATGCGGACAGACATCTCGGATGTCTCCGCGGTATTTGGCGAAAGGGCGCCGGGCAGCTGAAACCGGGCTCCAGGTTCACGACTTTCCACCGGCCCGCGGTAGCGGGCAACAAGGTACTTCCTCCATGGCGACAGCCCTTACCGAAAAATTCTCCCGCCTCGTCAAGACGATGAGCGGGCAGGCCCGCATCACCGAAAGCAATGTGCAGGACA
>JAZKDL010000159.1:0-3023 GCA_040387575.1 Pseudomonadota bacterium | reverse complement strand
CTCGGCCTGCACGAATCGACCATCAGCCGCGTGACGACGGCCAAGTACATGTCGACGCCGTACGGCACGGTCGAGCTGAAGTACTTCTTCGGTTCGGCGCTGGGCACCGAGACCGGCGGCAACGCATCGAGCACGGCGGTGCGTGCGCTGATCAAGCAGTTCGTCAGCTCCGAAAGCGTGAAGAAGCCGCTGTCGGACAGCCAGATCTCGGACATGCTGAAGGAACAGGGCATCGACTGCGCGCGCCGCACGGTCGCCAAGTACCGCGAAGCGTTGCGCATCGCGCCAGCGAACCTGCGCAAGGCGCTTTAAGGCTCCAAGTCGGTCCATCGGATCTCGCTGGCGCTGGCGCTGGCGTCCTGGCGCTGCGTCTGCAGCGTCTCAGGTGGTTTCGGCCGTTCGACCCGCCGCCCGCAGCACTGCCTGCAATTCGGCCGGTTGCACCGGCTTGCGCAGCGAGTACCAGCCGCGCGCTTGCGCGAGCTTGCGCGCCGGCCCGTCGATGTCGGCCGACACCAGCGCGATCGTCAGCCCGGGCTGGAGCAGTTGCAACCGCTCGGCCAATGCGATGCCGTTCAGCTCACCCGGCAGCCGGATGTCGCACAGCGCCACGTCGACCGAGCGAAGATCGGCGAGCGCCAGCGCTTCTGCCGCGCTCTCGTAGATGCGCGGCGTGGCATGCCACAGCCGGAGCAGTGCGGCAAGGCTGTCCGCCACGACTGCGTTGTCTTCGATCACCAGCACGGCGATGCCCGGACGCAGCGCGTCGTCCTCGAGGTCGATGTCGTCTGGCCCGTCTTCGGACTCGCCGCTGCGCAGCGCCCGCATCCGCATGGCCGCGGGCGCTTCCGCCACCACGAAGCCGAACACCGAACCGCGGTCCGGCGCCGAGCGCAGCGTGAGCGTCAGGCCCAGCTTGTGCCCGAGCCGCCGCACGATGGCCAGCCCCAGGCCATGGCCGCGCTGCAGGTTGCGCTCGGTGTTGCCGACCTGCTCGAAGTCGCCGAATACGCGCTCCTGTGCGTCGGTTGCAATGCCGATGCCGCCGTCGCGCACCTCGACGCGCCAGCCGCCCGGGCGACGCCTGCAGGCCAGCAGCACACGGCCGTGCGGCGTGAACTTGAGCGCGTTGTCGACCAGGTTCGCGAGGATGCGTCGCAGCGACACCGGATCGGTCCAGGCGACGGCATCGGCCGGGCATCGCACACGCACCCTGCCTCCGTCGTCGAGCCGCGCGAGGTCGCGCAGCAGCGGCGCCAACGGCACGGCGGAGGGCGCGAAGGCATCCGCCGCGGCCTCGATGCGGCCGATCTCCAGCAGCTGATTGGTCAGGGCCTCGAGCGCCTGCTGCGCACGGGTGAGCGAGTCGACGGTGGTTTGCACCTGGTGCGCCGTCGCGCCGTCGCGCAACTGCCCGCGCAGCACCTCGGACTGCAGGCCGATCGCCATCACCGGCTGGCGCAGGTCGTGGTTGGCGGCCGAGAAGAAGCGCAGCCTTTCGGCCTGGGCGCGTTCGGATTCGCGCAGCCCGGCCATCGCCTGTTCGCGCAAGGTGCTTTCGTTCAGGCGCAGGCCGATGTTCTCCTCGAGCTGCCGCGCATGGTCCGCCACCAGTTTCCAGACCATGGCGAGCAGGCCGATGCCGACCACAGCGACGGCCATCATCGTTGGCGAACCCATGGTCAGCCCCATCGCGATCACCGGCACCAGCAGCAGCGCGATCGCCAGCTGCGTCGCCGGCACATAGAAGGACACCGAGAACGCGGACGACAGCGTCATGCCCATCAGGATCAGGCCCAGCAGCAGTTGCTGCACCGGCTCGGCCGGATTGAACAGCAGCACGCCGGCCGCGCCGTGCGCGAATTCCCAGATGCCGGTGCGCAACGTGTGTTCGCGTTGCGCCTGGCGCAGGTTTTCGGGCGTGAAGACGGCCGGCATGCGTTGCGGCAGCAGGCCGCGCATGCCGGTCACCAGCGTGATCAGCAGCATCCAGGCCAACGCGCGCGGCAGTGAGTACTGCCAGGCGAAGATCGCCGCGACGCCGCAGTTCAGCAGGTACTGGACCGCGAGCATCGGCCCCAGCGGCTGGGTGCTGAGGCGCAGCACCTCGCACTGCACCGCGAACTGGGCGGGCGCGCGCTTCGACTTGGCGGGCGAGGACGGCATGCGTGCGACGGAAGTGGGTCCGCACGCACTATACGGCGCGTCCATGGCGGTGGCACGGCACGGCGTCGCGCGCGTGGCATGCGGTGACAATCGGGCTGCGCGTTTTCAGCGCACGACCCTATGAATCAACTCCATCTTTTCCTGCCCTGCGCCGCCGGCGTGGAGGACTTTCTCGCCCAGGAGGTGCACGGTCTGACCGGCCTCGCCGGCGATGACCTGATGGCGTCGCGCGGTGGCGTCTACGTCCGCGGCTCGTGGCGCGACGCGATGAAGCTCAATCTCCACAGCCGCCTGGCGCAGCGCGTGCTGGTCGAACTTGCACACGCCAACTACCGCAGCGAGAACGACCTGTACGAGATCGCCAGCGGCGTCGCCTGGGAGATCTGGTTCACGCCGAAGCAGACCTTCAAGATCGAGACCACCGCGCAGCACAGCCCGCTGCAGAGCCTGAACTTCGCGACGCTGCGCATCAAGGACGCGATTGCCGACCGCTTCCGCGCCAAGGCCGGCGGCGTTCGGCCGAGCATCGAAACGCAGTGGCCCGACTGCCGCGTGTTCGCGCACCTGACCACCGACACCTGCACGCTCTACATCGACACTTCCGGCGAACCGCTCTTCAAGCGCGGCTGGCGGCAGGACAAGGGCGACGCGCCGCTGAAGGAAACACTGGCCGCCGCGATGCTGGCCGCCAGCGGCTGGTGGAACCCGGAGACCGGCAAGGTCTCGGACCAGCCGCTGTACGACCCTTGCTGCGGCAGCGGCACGATCGCCATCGAGGCCGCGCAGATCGCCGCGCGCATTCCTGCGGGTTCGCTGCGGCGCTTCGGCTTCGAGAAGCTGCTGCCGTTTCAGCCGCA
>JAZKDL010000158.1:0-14403 GCA_040387575.1 Pseudomonadota bacterium | reverse complement strand
GTCGCGCACATCGCCAACGGCGACATGGTCACGATGGCGCTGATCCAGGGCGTGATGAACACCTTCGTGGTGTTCCTGTCGCGTGTGATCGGCTATGCGGTCGACAGCTTCCTGCGCCGCGGCGACGACCGCAGCTCGGGCCCCGGCATCGGCTACTACGTGAGCACGATCGTGCTGGACATCGTGCTGGGCTTCGCCGCCGCGATCGTCGTCGCCTGGTTCTCGCGCCAGCGCGAGTTCCGTGCCGACGCCGGTGCCGCACAGCTCATGGGCCGCAAGCAGCCGATGATGAGCGCGCTGGCCCGCCTGGGTGGACTGCCGGCCGGCGAGCTGCCGAAGGCGGTCGAGGCGATGGGCATCACCGGCAAGATGGGCAAGCTGTTCGCGACCCATCCGCCGATCGAGGAACGCATCGCTGCGCTGGAAAACGCACGCGGCTGATCGTTCTTCCGCCCATGAAAAAGCCGGCCTCGCGCCGGCTTTTTCAATGGCGCCGGTGAACCGGCACTTGCTTCGTCAGGCGGCTTTCGTGTCGTCGGGCGTGCTGGCTTCGACTTCGGGCGCGGACGCGCCCGTCATGTCGGCCGATGGGTCAGTCGATGCATCGGCCGGCGCGGCTTCGGCCGCTGCTGCTGCTTCGGCGGCTGCCTCCGCCGCGGCCAGCGCGTGCTGGCGATCGATGCGGGCGCGCGCCAGCGTGCTGCCCACTTCCTTGGGCTCCATGCCGTACATGTCGGCGAATTCGGCTTCGGACTTGCCGCTGGCTTCGAAGGCGCGCATCAGCGCCTCGCGCTTCGCGGCCTGGCGGCCGAGCTCGGTCAGCGCATCGTCGAGCGCCGCGGTGGCTTCGGCATCGCGCGAACGCACACGCGCCGCGTAAGCCTCGCGCCCGATGCCCGAGGCTTCGATCGCCGCGATGATCCGCTTGTGCAACTGCGGGCGCAGATCGTCCTTGGTGCGCACCTGGCGGCGGCGGAACACTTCCATGATCGCGTGATGCACATGCTCGGGCGCGACCGGCTCGACCGGCTTGCCGTCTAGATCATGGCGCTGAAGGCCGGCGGCCACGCTTTCGAGATAGCGCGTCGAACGTGCATGCTGGCCCATGGCGATCTTGAGTTCCTCGCGCGGCAGCACGTCCGGATGGCGCGCGGCCAGGTCCTCGAAGACACCGAGCTTCAGCGGCAGGAAGCGCGCGCCGAACAGGTTCGGGTACAGCTCGAACAGGCGTTCGAGCAAGGGGTTGACCTTGCGTTGCGGGCCGCCTTGTTGCGGCTTCTGCGCAGCCTGCGCTTCCGAACGCGGCGGGCGGTTCTGCTGCGGTTGGGTTGGCGTTTGCGCCTGCGCGCTGCCGCCGCCACCCCTGCCGCGCCGGTTGCGCGGACGGCGATCCTGGCGCGCAGCCGCTGGCGCCTCGCTGGCGTCGGTCGCGGCTGCTGTGGTGTCGGTGGTTTCGGTCATCGGATGCTCTGGAAAATCACCGGCTGGACATCGATTCAAGTCCGCTCGGCGGGGTGGAAAGGGGAAGTCGCGCGGCACGGAGCCGCGCGGTATGGGGCTATTTTCCGGGATCAGCGGGGCCGGAACATGCGGAAGCGGCTTTCGGGCGTGATCTCGAAGTAGTCGGCCGGGCCGCCGCCGCGCAAGATGGGTTGCGCCGCAGCGGTGTCGTAGATGCCGTCCTTCAGCAGATGGCGCGCGATGTGCACGCCGACCACCTCGCCCAGCACCAGCCAGGTTTCGACCGCACTGCCGTCGGCGCCCTGCAACTGCACGATCTGCGTGAGCTTGCATTCGAAGGACACCGGGCTTTCGGCCACGCGCGGCACCGCGATCACGCGCGACGCCACCGGCGTGAGCCCGGCCAGCGCGAACTCGTCGACCTCGGGCGGCACTGCGGCGCAGGTCTGGTTCATCTGCTCGGCGAGCGCGCGCGTCGCCAGGTTCCAGCCGAATTCGCCGGTCGCGCGGATGTTGTGCAGGCTGTCCTTGGCGCCGATGCTCGCGAAGCCGACGATCGGCGGCGTGTAGTTGAAGCCGTTGAAGAAGCTGTAGGGCGCCAGGTTGAGCCGGCCCTCGCTGTCGTGCGACGAGACCCAGCCGATCGGGCGCGGCCCGACCATCGCGTTGAACGGGTCGTGCGGCAGGCCGTGGCCCAGCGCCGGTTGGTAGAAATGAAAGTCGTCGGCCATGTTGTTCTCCCTGTGTGGTCGCTCGTCGCGTTCCGTGCGCATCAATGTGGTTCAGTGCGTGTCAGTTCGCAATGGCGCGGGCCACCGCTTCGGCGACCTTGATGCCGTCGACGCCCGCCGACAGGATGCCGCCGGCGTAGCTCGCGCCTTCACCGGCCGGGTACAGGCCGCGCACGTTGAGGCTCTGGAAGTCTTCGCCGCGCGTGATCCTGATCGGCGACGAGGTGCGTGTCTCGACGCCGGTCAGCACCGCGTCGTGCGTGTCGAAGCCCTTGATCTTGCGGCCAAAGGCCGGAAAGGCTTCACGCATCGCCTCGATTGCATAGGCGGGCAGCGCCTGGTGCAGGTCGGTCGGCGTGACGCCCGGCTTGTACGACGGCACGATGCTGCCGAGCGCGGTCGACGGCGTGCCCGCGATGAAGTCGCCGACGAGTTGGCCCGGCGCGCGGTAGTCGCTGCCGCCGAGCACGAAGGCCTTCGATTCGAGCTCGCGCTGCAGCACCATGCCGGCCAGCGGCGAGCCGGGCTCGCCACCCGATTCGCTGTGTTCCCAGCCCGGATAGTCCTTCGGCTCGATGCCGACCACGATGCCCGCATTGGCGTTGCGTTCGTTGCGCGAATACTGGCTCATGCCGTTGGTGACGACGCGCCCCGGCTCGCTCGTGGCCGCAACCACGGTGCCGCCCGGACACATGCAGAAGCTGTAGACCGAACGGCCCTTTCCTGCCCCGTTCATCGCGTGGTGCACCAGCTTGTAGTCGGCCGCGCCGAGCAGCGGATGGCCGGCGTGCCGGCCCCAGCGCGCACGGTCGATCAGGCCCTGCGGATGCTCCACCCGGAAGCCGATCGAGAAGGGCTTGGCCTCGATGTGCACGCCGCGCGCGTGCAGCATCTCGAAGGTGTCGCGCGAGCTGTGGCCCAGCGCCATCACGACGTGGTCGCAGCGCATCTCGCTCGACGTGCCGGTCTGCTGGTCGCGCACGGTCAGGCCGCGAAGATGGCCTTGCTCGATGTGCACGTCGGTCACGCGCTGTTCGAAGCGGATCTCGCCGCCCAGCGCCACGATCTGCTCGCGGATGTTCTCCACAACCTTCACCAGCTTGAAGGTGCCGATGTGCGGGTGCGCGACGTAGAGGATCTCGGGCGGCGCACCGGCCTTGACGAACTCCTCCATCACCTTGCGGCCGAGGAAGCGCGGGTCCTTGATCTGGCTGTAGAGCTTGCCGTCCGAAAAGGTGCCGGCGCCGCCTTCGCCGAACTGCACGTTCGACTCGGGGTTCAGCGTGCTCTTGCGCCACAGGCCCCAGGTGTCGCGTGTGCGCTGGCGCACCGTCTTGCCGCGCTCCAGCACGATCGGCTTGAAGCCCATCTGCGCCAGCATCAGCGCCGCGAAGATGCCGCAGGGGCCGAAGCCGATCACCACGGGGCGCAGCGGCAACTCGGCCGGTGCCTGCGCCACGGGGCGGTAGGCCATGTCGGGCGTCGTCGTGACGCGCGGATTGCCCGCCAGCTTGGCAAGGAGCTTGGGCTCCTGCGACGGATCGGCCAGCGTCACGTCGACGATGTAGACCTGCAGAAGATCGGCCTTGCGCGCGTCGAAGCTGCGCTTGTGGACATGGACGTGGGTGATGGCGTCGGCATCGACACCGAGCAGGCCCTGCACGGCGCGCGGTAGCGCATCGGCGGGCGGATCGAGCGGTAGCTTGATTTCGGAAAGGCGGAGCATGGCGTGCGGCCCGGGGTCGTCGGGCAGGTGGCTTTCGCGGGGCCGCCATTGTAGGGAAGCCCGAAAAGCGCCGCAGGACGCAGGTTTCGGTAGGACAAAAGCCGACGGGGAAACTACGGAAGCGCGTCGGCTGCGTGAGGTCTATCTTGGAAGCGTTGACCGATAACTGCAGGAGACATTCATGCTGATCGTCACCAAGGTACTCGCCGCCAGCGGCGTGATGGCACTGGCCGTCGCCGGGCCGACGCCGCCCGACAGCACACGCGATGGGCAGGCCGTTGCCGCCAGCCCACCGGCCGTCGTGAGCATCGTCGACGTCCACCCCGGCGTGCCAAGCTGCATCAATGGATGCAACCTCTGGCAAATGATGGGATCGCGCAGCCCTTGAAGGCTGCACGCACCCTGCACCGAACGATGCCGGCTCAGGCCGGCAGGAAGCCTTCGACCGACAGGTAGCGTTCGCCCGTGTCGTAGTTGAAGCCCAGCACCACTGCGTCGGCCGGCAGGTCGGGCAGCTTCTGCGCGATCGCCGCGAGCGTGGCGCCCGACGAGATGCCGACCAGCATGCCTTCCTCGCGGGCCGAACGGCGTGCCATTTCACGTGCCGGTTCGGCGTCGACCTGGATCACGCCGTCGAGCAGCGCGGTGTCGAGGTTCTTCGGAATGAAGCCCGCGCCGATGCCCTGGATCGGATGCGGCGCCGGGCTGCCGCCCGAGATCACCGGCGACGCAGTCGGCTCCACCGCGAACACCTTCAGCTTCGGCCATTTCGCCTTCAACACCTTCGCGACGCCGGTGATGTGGCCACCGGTGCCAACGCCCGTGATCAGCGCGTCGATGCCATCGGGGAAGTCCGCCGCGATCTCTTCGGCCGTTGTGCGCACGTGCACTGCGATGTTGGCTGGGTTGTCGAACTGTTGTGGCATCCAGGCGCCGGGCGTGGCCGCGACGAGTTCTTCAGCGCGGGCGATCGCGCCCTTCATGCCTTTCTCGCGCGGCGTCAGGTCGAAGCTAGCGCCGTAGGCCAGCATCAACCGGCGGCGTTCGATCGACATGCTGTCGGGCATCACCAGCACCAGCTTGTAGCCCTTGACCGCGGCGACCATCGCCAGGCCGACGCCGGTGTTGCCGGAGGTCGGCTCGACGATCGTGCCGCCAGGCTTCAGCACGCCGGACCGTTCGGCGTCTTCCACCATCGCGAGCGCGATGCGGTCCTTGATCGAGCCGCCGGGGTTGCTGCGCTCCGACTTGATCCAGACCTGCTGCGCGGGCTTGGCCGTGCCCGCGAAGAGCTTCTGGATGCGCACGTGCGGGGTGCGGCCGATGGTCTCGAGGATGTTCTGGGCTTTCATGATCCGGTCTCCTGGTATCGACAAAAAACGGTGGAGGGTCATTGTCGCGAGATAATCCGCAGCGTGAAGCACGCCAGACCGCCGCTGGTGCAAGCCCGAAAGGGGCGATGTCGCAAGACACCGCGTCGAAAGACCGCACTGGAGGAACGTCCGGACTGCACAGGACAGCGCAGGAGTTAACGACTCTCCACCGTGAGGTGAGGATCAGAGCAACAGAGACGAGCCGATTCAGTTCGGGTGAAACGGGCAATCTCTGCGCGCAGCAACACCAAATAGGCCAGCGTTGACGTGGTTCCGCGGAGCTGGCGGGTAGGTGGCATCGAGCCGTCCGGGTGACCGGCGGCCCAGAGTAATGGCGGTCACGCCGGCGTTTTCGCAAGAAAGCGCCGGTGCACAGAATCCGGCTTATCGGCGCGCTTCACACTAAACACTTGGCTCGCCCCCAGGCTGCGGCGCACTTCGTGTCGCCTACGCCAACCCCCTACCGGGGGCAACACCGACGGCCCGGCGAAGCCGGTTCCGTGGTGTTTCTGGAATGGGAGCCCGGGGCGCGCCTGATGGCGGCTAAAACTTCTCGTTCGGCAGCAGATAACGCCACTCGCCTGGCGCCAAACCGGCGAGCGGCATGCGGCCGACGCGGATGCGCTTCATGCCGACGATGCGCAGGTCGACCTCGTCGCACATCTGCGCGATCTGGCCGGGCCAGACGCCCTTGATCGCGAAGCGCAGGCCGGTCACGCCGTCGCTCTGGCGGCCGATGCTGACCTTGGCCGGCAGCATCGCGCGGCCATCGATCACCGGCGACTGGTTGAGCCGGTGCAGTGCCTGCGGGCCGACTTCGCCGGTCACGTCGACCATCACTTCGTATTCCATCAGCGCAGCGTCCTCGATCAGCTTGCGTGCGATGCGCGGGTCCTGCGTGAAAGCGATCAGGCCGCTGGCACCGGTCTCGAGCGGCGTCAGGCAACGCTGGTCGACGAAGTGGCGTTGCAGCGTGGGGCGCCGCGAGGTGTCGGCTTCGCTGCGTTGCGCCGGAATCAGCAGCCGGGCGATCGGCGCGTCGAAGGCGATCTTCGGCGGCTTGTTCAGCAGGATCGTCACGGCCTGCACCGGCTCGGGCCGTGCGGTCGGGTCGACGTCGACCTGTTGCTCCGGCTTGACGCGCACCTGCGGCACCTCGACCACGGCACCGTCGACCCGCACGGCGCCGTTCTCGATCAGCAGCTCGGCCTCGCGGCGGGAGCAGTCGACCTGCGCCGCGACGCGCTTGGCCAGCCGGATGCCTTCGTCGTCGCCCGCGTCGTGGCGGCTGCGATTGCCGAGATTGCCGCGCTCACCGCGATCGCCGTTCACGATGCGTCTCCTGCGGTGGCGAGTTCGCGCAGCCGTTCGACATGCGCCGTCAGCGAGCGTGCAGCCACGGGCCACATGCGCTCGGGCACGTCGGCGTAGGCGAGCGGCAGCCAGTCGTCCAGCGTGCCGTCGGGGCGCTCGCGCATGGCGGCGGCGACGCGCGCCTCGCGCTTCAGCCGGTGCTGCTTCAGGTACGCGATGCCGGTGCGCGCCGCACCCAGCACGTAGCCGTGCGCCGGCAGGATGAAGTCGGCGCCGGCTTCGGCGCAGGCCGCGTCGAGCCGGTCGAGCGAATCGAGGTACGCGCTCATGTTGCCGTCCGGCGGATCGACCACCGTGGTGCTGCCGTTCAGGATGTGGTCGCCGGAGAACAGCAGGCCGTCTTCTTCCAGCAGCAGGCACAGGTGGTTGGCCGCGTGGCCGGGCGTGTGGATGACGCGCAGCGTGTGTGTGGGCGCATCGTTGGCGCCGTTCAGCACCAGCCGTTCGCCGTCGGCGAGTTCGCGGTCGGGCGTGAAGCGCGCGGTCGGGCGCGATGTGGGCTTCGACGCCAGGCCCAAGATCGGCGGCTGACCGGCGCACAGCGCCTGCAGCGGCGCTGCGCCGGGCGAATGGTCGGCGTGCGAATGCGTGCAGACGATCATCCGGACGTCGCCGCCAGTCGCCTGCCACAGCCGGTCGATGTGGGCCGGGTCGTTCGGGCCGGGGTCGATCACCAGGTAGCCGGTGGCCGCGTCGCCGACGATGTAGCTGTTGGTGCCGGGGCCGGTCATCACGCTCGGGTTGGGCGCGGTCAGGCGGCGCACGTTCTTCAGCAGCGCGACCGGCGCGTCGCTCTGCCAGTCGAGCGCATGCAGCAGTTGGCCGTCCGGGCAGACCAGCGCGAGTTCGCCGAAAGCCGTCTCGTGTTCCATGTAGCGCGCTTCCTCGCCGCGCAGCAGCCCGGCGCGCGGGCAACTGGTGAACAGCGGCTGCTCGTGGGCGCAGGCCTGCAGCACGGCGTCGACCGTGGCGTAGGCGGCCAATCGTTCCAGCGTGCGCACGGTCGGGAAGATCAGGAAGAAGCTGCCGGCCTTGTGGCGTTCCAGCGCGACGGCGGGGCGCACCCAGACCGGCTCGAACTGCTCGGTCTCGTCGGCCACCGGCTGCTGGCCTTCGGGCATGCGGGCGACGAGGAAAGGCACGTCGAAGCGCCGTGGCAGGTCGCGGTCGGTCATCCAGTGCGCGAAGGTGAAGACCTGGTCGGCCGCGATACGCAGGCCGTGCGCGGCACACTGCGCGGCGAACGGCGCCGTGCCGTCCGCGGTGCTGCGGTCCATGGCGGCGAGGGTTGCGGGCGACACCGGGGCGCCGTCGGCATCGCGCGCCAGCAGCACGCCGAGTTCCTCGAAGCTCTCGCGGATCGCGGCGATCGCCTGGGTGAGCTGGGTATCGCCTTGCGCCGAGCGCCGGTCGGCCAGCGCATGCGCTGCGGCGTCGCTGGCGTCGATGCCGCCGCCGGGGAAGACATAGGCGCCGGGCGCGAAGCTGGCGGTGTCGGAGCGCCGTGTCATCAGCACCTCCAGGCCGTCGGCGCCGTCGCGCAGCAACAGGATGGTGGCGGCGGGCCGCAGCGGTGCGGGCTCGCGCTGGGGATGGATGAGTTGTGTGGGGCGGACCATCGGACGATTATCGGCAGGCGGCGCGGCAGGCGTTGCCGACGTCAGCGCCGCCCCACAGGCCGGCGCGCCGAAGGCCGGTTCGCCGAGGTGGCGCACGCATGGGAAGATGCACGCGTCTCCACGCGCCCCAGGCCCTGCATGCTCATCAACTGCGTTGTCTATGAAGACGGCACCAAGCTCGCCGACATCCCGGTGGCCCGAATCGGCGAATACATCGCGCTGCCGCGCTGCTTCGTCTGGGTCGCACTGCACGATCCTTCGCAGGCCGAGATGGACGCCCTGCAGCAGGCTTTCGACCTGCATCCGCTGGCGGTCGAGGACGCGCAGAACGGCCATCAGCGGCCCAAGGTCGAGGAGTACGGCGATTCGCTTTTCGTCGTGCTGCACCTGCCCGATGCCGATGCCAAGGACCATCGCACCGCCATGCAGGTCGGCGAGCTCGACGTGTTCGTGGGGCGCAATTACGTGGTGTCGGTGCGCAACCGCAGCACGCACGGCTTCGTCGAGGTGCGCGAGCGTTGCCAGCGCGAGCCCGAGCTGCTGAAGAACGGCCCCGGCTTCGTGCTGTATGCGCTGATGGACGCGGTGGTCGACCGCTACTTCCCTGCGCTCGACGCCTTCGACGTCGAACTCGAAGCCATCGAAGAAAGCATCTTCACCCAGGGCGGCGCACGCGAGAACATCCAGCGCCTGTACGGGCTCAAGCAGCGTCTGACCGTGCTCAAGCATGCGGTCGCGCCGCTGCTGGAAGGCGCGAACAAGCTGCACGGCGGCCGGGTGCCGCAGATCTGCATCGGCACGCAGGAGTACTTTCGCGATGTGCTCGACCACCTGAGCCGCATCAACGGCACGATCGATGCCATGCGCGACACCATCGGCACCGCCATCCAGGCCAACCTGTCGATGGTGACGATTGCCGATGGCGAAGTCACGAAGCGGCTGGCGGCCTGGGCCGCGATCTTTGCCGTGTGCACCGCCTTCGTCGGCATCTGGGGCATGAACTTCGAGCACATGCCGGAACTGAAATGGCGTTATGGCTACGCCATGGCGCTCGCGCTGATCGGCGGCTTCTGCGGCTATCTGTATTACCGCTTCCGGCGCGCGGGCTGGGTTTAGGGTTTAGCTATGCCGCGCCGCAGATAATCCCGCCATGCGAATCCGCTTCACCAAGATGCAGGGCGCCGGCAACGACTTCGTCGTGCTGGACGAAACCCGCGCGCCGCTGGCCCTGAGCACGGCGCAATACCGCTTTCTGGCCGACCGCCATTTCGGCGTCGGCGCCGACCAGATCCTCACCGTGCGCCCATCGCCGGCCGAGGGCGTCGACTTCCAGTACGTGATCCACAACGCCGACGGCGGCGAGGTCGAGCAGTGCGGCAACGGCGCGCGCTGCTTCATGCGCTTCGTGCACGAGCGCGGCCTGACCGACAAGCAGGCCGTGCGCGTGCAGACGCTGTCGGGCGTGATCGAGCCGCGCATGGATGCCGACGGCCGCGTCACGGTCGACATGGGCGCGCCGGTGTTCGAGCCCGCGCGGATTCCGTTCGACGCCGCGGGCCTCGATCCGCAGCCCGACGGTGCGTGGGAAACCTGGCACCTGGCGCTCGGCACGCAGGCCGACAGCGCGATCGTGTCGCTGGCGCTGGTGTCGATGGGCAATCCGCATGCGGTGCAACTGGTCGACGACGTCGACACGGCGCCGGTCGCCGCGCAAGGCCCGCTGATCGAGCACCATCCGCGCTTTCCGCAGCGCGTGAATGCAGGCTTTCTGCAGATCGTCGACCGCGCGCATGTGCGGCTGCGCGTCTACGAGCGTGGCGCCGGCGAGACGCTGGCCTGCGGCACGGGCGCCTGCGCGGCCGTGGTGTCGGGCATCCGGCTCGGCCTGCTCGACAACCGCGTCGACGTGCAGACGCACGGCGGCGTTCTCACCATCGAATGGGCCGGCTTCGGCCAGCCCGTGCGCATGACCGGTCCTGCCATCACCGTGTTCGAAGGCGATATCGAGGTACCCGACCTGCCATGACGCCCATCAATGCTTCCGACATGAATCCGATCACCGAAGACGACATCGCCAACTACCTGGCGAACACGCCGGACTTCTTCACGCGCCATGCGCAACTGCTGGCGGAAGTGCAGCTCAGCAGCCCGCACGGCAGCCGGGCCGTGAGCCTGCAGGAGCGCCAGGCCGGCATGCTGCGCGAGAAGATCAAGGCGCTCGAGCACCGCGTGATCGACATGGTCCGCCACGGCACCGAGAACATGGTCACGGCCGACCGCCTGCAGCGCTGGACGGCCGGCCTGCTGGCGGTGCGCGAGCCGCGCGGCCTGCCTTACCGGATCGCGGACGAGCTGCAATCGATCTTCATGGTGCCGCAGGCGGCCATCAAGGTCTGGGACTGCGACACCGTGTTCCGCGACGAGCCGTACGCCCAATGGGTGAGCGACGACGTGAAAACATTCGCCACCTCGCTGGCCACGCCGTTCTGCGGGCTGAACGCCGGTGTCGAGGCGTCGGGCTGGCTCGAGGACGCGCGCGCCGCGGTGTCGATCGCGCTGATCCCGCTGCGTCCCGCGGCCGGCGCGCCGGCCTTCGGCCTGCTGGTGCTGGCCTCGCCGGACGGGCAGCGCTTCAACGCCGACATGGGCACGGACTTCCTGGAACGCATCGGCGAACTGGCCTCGGCCGCACTCGCGCGGCTGCGTTCTTGAGCCGGCGGCTGCGCCGGCTGGCGTTGGGCGGCGCGCTGGTCGTGCTGCTGGGCGTGTCCTTGATCTATGCCGCGCTCTGGCTGACGATCTGGCGCGACGCCCAGACTCGCCTCGCGCAGACACCGCAGCCGGCCGATGCCGCCCTGATCCTCGGCAACCGCGCCTACCGCCAGGGCGAACCGAACCCTTGCCTCACCGGCCGCGTCGACGCCGGTGTCGCACTGGTGCGGGCCGGTCTAGCCCGCCAATTGCTGATGTCCGGCGGCTTCGACAAGGAAGACGGCCGCAATGAGTCCGAAGTGATGGAGGCGCATGCGCGTTCGATCGGCTACGACGGGCCGCTGCTGCGCGAGTCCGCTTCGCAGTCGACCCGCGAGAACCTCATGCTGTCGCAGCCACTGCTGCAGGCGGCCGGCGTGCGGCGCGTGATCGTGGTGTCGGAGCCCTATCACCTGTGGCGAGCCGAGCGGCTGGCGCGTGCCACCGGCTTCGCGAGCGCGTTCGACAGCGTGCAGTACGCCGCGGCGCCGACGCGCTGCTGGACGCAGTGGGGCATGGGTTTCCGCGGCGCATTGCGCGAGCCGCTGGCGATCATCAACAATGCCCTGCATGGCCTCTGACGCTCTTCCGCAGTCCGCCGACTGGATAGACCGCTACCTCGCGCACGTGCGCGTCGAGCGGCGGCTGGCCGCGCGCACGGTCGATCTTTACGCGATCCATCTGCAGACGCTTTCCGACAAGGCGGCCGAAGCCGGCCTGTCGCTCGACCGCGTGCTGCCGGCCCACGTCCGGCGCTGGATGGCGCAGATGCATGGCGCGGGCCGCGAGCCGCGCGGCATCGCGCTGGTGCTGTCCTGCTGGCGCAGCTTCTACCGCTGGATGGGCCACGAGGGCTTGGTCCCGGCCAATCCGGTGCAGGACGTGCGCGCGCCCAAGGCCGATCGGCCGCTGCCGAAAGCGCTGGCGGTCGACGACGCGGTGCGCCTCGCCGACCTGCACGACGCCGCCGCCGATCCGTGGACGGAGACGCGCGACCGCGCCATCGTCGAACTGCTCTACGGCTGCGGCCTGCGCGTCAGCGAGCTGGCCGGACTCGACCTCCAAGCCAGCAAGGACGCACTCGGCTGGGTCGACCTGGATTCGGCCGACGTGCACGTGTTCGGCAAGGGCAGCAAGCGCCGCAGCGCGCCACTCGGCAGCAAGGCCAATCAGGCGCTGCGCGAATGGCTGGCCCGTCGTGGGGATTGCGCCGCACTGCCGGCCGCCGAGCTGCGCGACCCGGCCGGCGCGGCGGCGCTCTTCATCGGCCGCAACGGCACGCGCTTCTCGGCGCAGTCGATCTGGAAGGTCGTCAAGGACCGCAGCCTGAAGGCCGGCCTCGCCGCGGCGGTGCATCCACACATGCTGCGCCACTCCTTCGCCAGCCACGTGCTCCAGTCCAGCAGCGACCTGCGCGGCGTGCAGGAACTGCTCGGCCACGCGAACATCGCGACCACGCAGGTCTACACGCGGCTGGATTTTCAACATCTCGCCAAGGCTTACGACGCGGCCCATCCGCGTGCGCAGGCGCGCCCCGAACCGGCCGACGCGCCGATCAAGAAAGACACATGAAGACTTTGAAACTGCGGCCCGGCAAGGAGCGTTCGCTCCTGCGGCGCCATCCCTGGGTGTTCGATTCGGCCATCGAGAAGGGCAACGGCGACCCCGGCGAAACCGTGCGCGTCGAGTCGCATGACGGCCGCTTCCTGGCCTGGGCGTCGTGCAGCCCGGCATCGAAGATCCGCGCGCGGATCTGGAGCTTCGACGAGACCCAGCGCATCGACGCCGCCTTCCTGGCCGGCCGGGTGCAGCGCGCCGTGGCCGCGCGCGGGCTGTTCGAGCTGCAGAGCGACGGCGTTCGGCTGGTCCACGGCGAGGCCGACGGCCTGCCGGGCCTGATCGTCGACCGCTACGGCGACACGCTGGTCGCGCAGTTCCTGTCGGCCGGCGCCGAGCGCTGGAAGAGCGTGCTGGTCGATGCGCTGCTGGCCGCGACCGGCCTGTCGCGCTTCTACGAACGCTCCGACGCCAGCGGCCGCGAGCGTGAAGGCCTGAAGCCGGTCACCGGCTGGCTGCGCGGCGACGGCGCGACCGAGCAGGTGATCCGCGAGCACGACTGGCGCCTGTCGCTCGACATCGCCACCGGCCACAAGACCGGCTTCTATCTCGATCAGCGCGACAGCCGCCAGCGCTTCGCCGAGATGGCGAAGCACCGGCGCTTTCGGCGCGTGCTGAACTGCTTCTGCTACACGGGCGGCTTCACGGTGGCGGCGCTCGCCGGCCTGAAGGCGGCCGACGCGCTCGAGGGCGCGGAACTGACCTCGATCGATTCGTCGTTGCCTGCACTGGAACGTGCCCGCGCCAACCTGGCGCTGAACGGCTTCGAAGGCGCCAACGCGCAGTTCATCGATGCCGACGTGAACGCGTCGCTGCGGCGCTTCCTGGAGGAAGGCCGGACTTTCGACGCCATCGTGCTCGATCCGCCGAAGTTCGCGCCGACCGTGGCACACGCCGAGCGCGCCGCGCGGGCTTACAAGGACATCAACCGGCTGGGCCTGAAGCTGCTGGCGCCTGGCGGCGTGCTGCTGACCTTCTCATGCTCGGGCGGCATCGGCGCCGACCTGTTCCACAAGATCGTGGCCTCGGCGGGCATCGATGCCGGCGTCGACGGCTTCATCAGCGAACGCCTGGGCGCGGCGCCCGACCATCCGATGACCATCGAGTTCCCGGAGGGCGAATACCTCAAGGGGCTGGTGGTGGTGCGCAAGCCCTGAACAAATACCGCCCGGCCGTGCGGCGCATTTCACCTGCGCCAGCATGGCTGCGGCCCTGTCGCTAGACTTCCCGCCTTTCCCGTTCTCGGAGCACCGCCATGGCCCTCATTCCCGCCACCATCCTCACCGGCTTTCTCGGCTCCGGCAAGACCACGCTGCTCAAGCGCATCCTGACCGAGGCGCATGGCCAGAAGATCGCCGTGATCGAGAACGAATTCGGCGAGGAGAACATCGACAGCGACATCCTCGTGACCGAGTCGAAGGAGCAGATCGTGCAGATGAGCAACGGCTGCGTCTGCTGCACCATCCGCGAAGACCTGCGCGAAGCGCTGCAGCTGCTGGCCGCCAAGAAGCGCCAGGGCCTGCTCGACTTCGACCGCGTGGTGATCGAGACCACCGGCCTGGCCGACCCCGGCCCCGTGGCGCAGACCTTCTTCATGGACGACGAGATCGCCGAGAGCTATCTGCTCGACTCGATCCTCACGCTGGTCGATGCCAAGCACGCGCCGCAGCAGCTGAACGACCGCCAGGAAGCGCGCCGCCAGGTGGGCTTTGCCGACCAGATCTTCATCAGCAAGAGCGAACTGGTGTCGG
>JAZKDL010000157.1:2509-7021 GCA_040387575.1 Pseudomonadota bacterium | reverse complement strand
GATCCGACCAAGCTGACGCAGGGCGCAGGCTACAACGGCGAGAAGCTGTCGCTCAACTTCCAGAACATCGAGGTGCGGTCGCTGTTGCAGGTGATCGCGGACTTCACCAACTTCAACGTGGTCACCTCCGATTCGGTGACGGGTTCGCTCACGCTGCGGCTGAAAGACGTGCCGTGGGACCAGGCGCTCGACATCATCATGCAAGCCAAGAACCTGGGTTTACGCAAGAACGGCAGCGTGCTGTGGATCGCGCCCAAGGAAGAGATCAATGCGAAGGAGAAGCTGGAGTTCGAGGCGCAGGCTGCGATCCAGAACCTGGAGCCATTGCGCACGCAGTCCTTCCAGCTCAACTACACCAAGGCAGTGATGATCGCGCAGGGTTTGACAGGCGTTTCCACGCCGGGTGCCCCGGGCGGTGGCGTGTCGACCGGTTCCGGTGCCGGCTCCGGCGCGGCAGGCAATGCGACGCGCATCCTGAGTGCGCGCGGCAGCGTGATCGCCGAGGCGCGGACCAACCAGCTGTTCGTGTCCGACATCCCGTCCCGTCTGGCGCAGGTGGCCGATCTGATCCAGAAGCTGGACGTGCCGGTGCGCCAGGTGCTGATCGAGGCGCGGATCGTCGAAGCCACGGACACCTTCAGCAAGTCGCTGGGTGTCAAGCTCGGCGGCGGCTTCCTCAACACGCGCTCCGCCGTGGGCGTGACGCCCTCGGTGACCTCTACCACCACGGATGGCGTGACTTCGCTCACCTCCACGAGCGCGTACTCGAACACCAGTTTCATCAACCTGCCGGCGACCAGCACCTCCGGCGACGTCGGCACGTTTGCGTTGTCGCTGTTCAATTCCAGCCTGACGCGCATGCTCAACCTGGAGATCTCCGCGCTCGAGGCCGACGGCAAGGGCAAGGTGGTGTCGAGTCCCCGGGTGGTGACTGCCGATCAGACCAAGGCGCTGATCGAGCAGGGCACCGAACTGCCGTACCAGGTCGCGACGTCCAGCGGTGCGACCTCGATCGCCTTTCGAAAGGCCAACCTGAAGCTCGAGGTCACGCCGCAGATCACGCCCGAAGGCAACATCATTCTGTCGCTCGACGTCAACAAGGACACGGTCGGCCAGGCGACGACCGCAGGCTTCGCCATCAACACCAAGCACGTGCAGACCGAGGTGCTGGTCGAGAACGGAGGGACGGTGGTGATCGGTGGTATCTTCGAACTCACCGAAAGCAACGACGAGTCGCGCGTGCCGGTGCTGGGTGAGGTGCCGGTGGTCGGTGCCTTGTTCCGCACACGCAACCGGGTTGCCAACAAAACCGAAATGCTCATTTTTATCACCCCGAAGATGATCACCGACCGCAACGCCGCCCGCTGAGGCGCGGCGTCCTGAACTCTGTGGCGGTCGCACTCGTCGGCTTGCCCGGCGCCGGCAAATCAGCAGTAGGCCGGCGGCTGGGGCAACGTCTCCAGCTCCCTTTCATCGACACCGATCACGTGATCGAGCAGCGCATCGGCTGCACGATCCGCGACTACTTCGAGCGCCATGGCGAAGCTGCTTTTCGCGATGTCGAACAGGCGGTGATCGCCGAACTCGCATCGACACGCGATGCGATCGTGGCGACCGGCGGCGGTGCGGTTCTGCGCGAAGCCAATCGGCGTTGCCTGGCCGGCAACTTCCATGTGCTTTATCTGCGCTCGTCGCCCGAGGACCTGTTCCGGCGCCTGCGGCATGACGTCAAGCGGCCGCTGCTGCAGGTTGCCGATCCGCTCGGGCGCCTGCATGAACTGCATGGCGTGCGTGACCCGTTGTATCGGGAAATCGCGCATGCGATCGTCGAAACCGGCCGGCCGCCGATCTCGACGCTGGTCAACATGATCCTGTCGCAGCTGGAGCTGGCGGGTGTCGTGCAACTGCCAGAGCAGACCGACATCCTGGTCGAGCCGGAAGAGCCTGCATCGTCGGACGACTGATCCGTCGGTTGATCCGCTCGACCATCTGCCGCCGAGTCGCGTCAAGCATTGCGGGTTCGGACGAGCCCCTAAACTCGCAGCCATGCCAGTGCACGCTTCCTCCCCGTCCCAAGGTCTCCAGAGATCCCCGGTCCCGCCGGTCCGCGTCGACATTCCGCTCGGCGACCGTAGTTATCCGATTCTCATAGGCAACGACCTGCTGGGCGACGCGGGCAGCTACGACGCGGTGCCTTCGGCCGCGAGCGCGCTGATCGTGACCAACACCACGGTGGCGCCGCTTTATGCGCAAGCGCTGCAGCGGGCCATTGCCGGCCGCTATCGCCGAGTGGACGTGCTCGCGCTGCCGGACGGCGAGGTCCACAAGAACTGGGAAACGCTGAACCTGATATTCGATGCGCTGCTGGGCCATGGCAGCGACCGCAAGACGGTGCTGTTCGCACTGGGCGGCGGGGTGGTGGGCGACATGACGGGTTTCGCCGCTGCCGCATATATGCGCGGCGTGCCCTTCGTGCAGGTACCGACCACGCTGCTGGCGCAGGTCGACTCCTCGGTTGGCGGCAAGACCGCGATCAACCATCCGCTCGGCAAGAACATGATCGGTGCCTTCTACCAGCCGCAACTGGTGCTGTGCGACCTGGGCACGCTGTCGACGCTGCCGGCGCGCGAGCTCAGCGCGGGGTTGGCCGAGATCATCAAGTACGGCCCGATCCACGACATGGCGTTCTTCAGCTGGATCGAAGAGAACATCGACGCGCTGGTGGCGCGCGACCCGGCGGCGCTGGCTTACGCGGTCAAGCGCAGTTGCGAGATCAAGGCCTTCGTGGTCGGCCAGGACGAGCGCGAGGCCGGCTTGCGCGCGATCCTCAATTTCGGCCACACCTTCGGTCACGCGATCGAGTCCGGCCTCGGCTATGGCGAATGGCTGCATGGCGAGGCGGTCGGCTGCGGCATGGTGATGGCCGCCCACCTGTCGCAGCGGCTCGGTGGCGTCGACGGTGCTTTCGTCGACCGGTTGACGCGGCTGATCGAGCGCGCCGGCCTGCCGATCGTCGGCCCCGCGTTGGGTGCCGAACGCTATCTGACGCTCATGCAGATCGACAAGAAGTCCGAAGGCGGCGAGATCCGATTCGTGGTGATCGACAAGCCGGGCTCGGCCGCGGTGCGCGGCGCGCCGGAGGCGATGGTTCGCGAGGTGCTGGCGCAATGTTGCGCGGTTTGACCGTCGATCACGGTTGCGGAGCGCGGCAATGAGCCTGGCGCCGTACGCGAGCCAACCCGCGCAGTCGCGCGGCCGCCGTTTCCCGGAACCGCCGGCACCGACGCGCGATGCGTTTCAACGTGACCGCGACCGTATCGTCCATTCGACGGCTTTCCGCCGGCTGGTATACAAGACGCAGGTCTTCCTCAATCACGAGGGCGATCTGTTCCGCACGCGGCTCACCCATTCGCTCGAGGTGGCGCAGCTCGGGCGGTCGATCGCTCGGTCGCTGCAACTCAACGAGGACCTGGTCGAGGCGATCGCGCTGGCGCACGACCTCGGCCACACGCCCTTCGGCCACGCCGGCCAGGATGCGCTGAACGAATGCATGGCCACGCACGGCGGCTTCGAGCACAACCTGCAGAGCCTGCGCGTGGTCGACGCGCTCGAACACCGCTATCCGCAGTACGACGGGCTCAACCTGAGCTTCGAGACGCGCGAGGGCATCCTGAAGCATTGCTCGCGCGCCAACGCAGAGCGCATCGAGGCGGAAGAGCCCGGCGGCGTCGGCCGGCGCTTTCTGGACCGCACGCAGCCCGGCTTGGAGGCGCAACTCTGCAATCTGGCCGACGAGATCGCCTACAACGCGCATGACATCGATGACGGCGTGCGCTCCGGACTGATCGGCATCGAGCAACTGGCCGAGGTCGAACTGTTCGAGCGCTACCGCCGTGAGGCCGTGGCCGAATATCCGCAGCTTGCTGGCCGGCGAATGCTGTACGAGACGATCCGGCGGATGCTCAGCGCGCAGGTCTACGACGTGATCGACGCGACGCGCGCGGCCATCGAAGCCGTTGCGCCGCGCGATCCCGACGCCGTACGGCAGGCGCCGCCGCTGGTGCTGTTCAGCGACGCGATGCGCCAGCAGTCGAGTGCGCTCAAGCGTGTGCTGTTTCGCGATCTCTACAGGCATCCGCAGGTGACGCAGACCACCGGACGGGCGCAAGTGGTCGTTCGCGAACTGTTCGCGGCGTACCTTGGCGACACGCGTGAAATGCCGGTGTCCTTTGCAGAACGCGTCGACACGCCGCGCGCGGTGGCCGACTACATCGCCGGCATGACCGACCGTTACGCCATGCGCGAACATGAACGCCTGACCGGCCGCACCTGGGACACGTTGCCCGCCGACGCCGCACGGCAGCAAGACCCGGCGAACGAGGTGGACGAATGAGCACGACGACAATCGACGCCGCGCAGGCCGAAGCCGACACCCGGCATTGGCTGGAGCGGGCGGTGATCGGGCTCAACCTGTGTCCTTTTGCCAAGGCAGTGCACGTCAAGCGGCAGATT
>JAZKDL010000157.1:1216-2409 GCA_040387575.1 Pseudomonadota bacterium | reverse complement strand
CCGCAGTTCCAGTTTGGCGGCAGCGAGCCCGACGACATTGCGAACGCCACCAACCGGGCGCCCTATCCCACGCTGCATCTGCTGCGCGAAGACAGCGTGAGCCGCGCGGTCGACGCCTTTCCGGAGGCCGAGGCGATCTTCGAACGCAACATCGAGGTGCTGGAGGAACTGGGCGCAGATGGCTGGGCAGCGCTCGACGTCGGGCCTGGAGGTGCAGCGCGATGAACAAGGCACTCAAGACAAACAAAGCGGCGAAGGCCGAAGCGGACGTGCTGCAGGAACTGCGGCCCGGTCAGTCGATCGAGTTGCTCAAGGAACTGCACATCCTCACGCGCGAAGGCCGGTTGAACCAGGATTCGCGCCGAAAGCTCAAGCAGGTCTATCACCTGTTCCAGTTCATCGAGAAGCTGCTGCGCGAGCTGCCTGGCGAAGGGAAGGGCGCGACGCTGGCCGACCACGGCGCCGGCAAGTCCTATCTCGGCTTCATCATCTATGACCTGTTCTTCAAGGCGCTGAGCGGCGATGGCGCTGGTGGCCACGTCTACGGCATCGAGACGCGCAGCGAACTGATCGAACGATCGCGCGTGCTGGCCGATCAGCTCGGCTTCGAGCGCATGTCCTTCCTGAATCTCACCGTGGCCGAGTCGACCCATGCCGAGGAACTGCCCGCGCAGATCGACGTCGTGACGGCGTTGCATGCCTGCGACACCGCAACCGACGATGCGATCGCGTTCGGTCTCGAGAAGAAGGCGAAGTTCATGGTGCTGGTGCCTTGCTGCCAGGCCGAAGTCGCGGCCTGCCTGCGCGAGAGCAAGGCGCTGTCGCTGTCGCGCACGCCGCTGGCCGAACTGTGGCGCCATCCGTTGCACACCCGCGAAATCGGCAGCCAGCTGACCAACGTGTTGCGCTGCCTGTACCTGGAAGCGAGTGGCTATCAGGTCACCGTGACCGAACTCGTCGGCTGGGAGCACAGCATGAAGAACGAACTCATCATCGCGCGCCGAACCGGCCATGCGAAAGCCAGCGCCGCCGAACGGCTGCGCGCGCTGCTCGACCAGTTCGGGCTGGTGTCGCTGATGGACACGCGCTTCCGCCTGCACTGAGACGGTAGATTCGCCGCGCCCGCAGGACTTCGCCATGGCCCGACTGCCGCGACTCACGCTCGCCAATGCACCGCACCATGTGATTCAGCG
>JAZKDL010000157.1:0-1116 GCA_040387575.1 Pseudomonadota bacterium | reverse complement strand
TGTGGGAAGGGCGCTATCGCGCGACCGTGCTGCAGGCGGAACGTTATTTGCTGACCTGCATGGCCTACATGGACCTGAATCCGGTCCGCGATGGCGCGGTGCTGGAGGCACGCGATCACATCTGGTCGAGCCATCGCCACTACACCGGACTGCGAAACGACCGCCTGGTGACACCGCACCCGCTGTACTGGGCGCTCGGAAACACGCCCTTCGCGCGGGAGGCGGCCTACGCCGACTTGGTGCGGGCCGGTATCGGCCGCCGCGACCAGACGGTGCTGACCGACGCGACGCTGCAAGGCTGGGTCGCCGGTGACGCGGACTTCGTGCAAGCGTTGCAGTCATCGACGCCACGTCGGTTGACCAAGGCGCGTGCAGGACGTCGTCCAAGTACGCCGCAGAGTTGATTCTTTGGTTTGCAGCGAAGCGGGTCGCTCCGCATTTTCATCTGTCCCTAATTAAATCCTGAACAAAATGCTTGGGGATTAATTGGAATCTGACCCCTATTAAAACGCTTGGCATTGTTTGTGCAACGCAATATGCTCCGAATCCCTGCGAAAAAAATGAAGGAGTGCGCCCCATGACAACGGATGACGAAGTCCAATACCTCGAGCAACACGGGTTGTATTCGTCCGCCAATGAGCACGATGCCTGTGGCCTCGGCTTCGTGGCGCACATCAAGGGCGAAAAGCGGCACGACATCGTGACGCAGGCGCTCAAGATCCTCGAGAACATCGACCATCGCGGCGCCGTCGGCGCCGACAAGCTGATGGGCGACGGCGCCGGCATCCTGATCCAGCTGCCCGATGCGCTGTACCGCGAAGAGATGGCCGCGGCCGGCATCGAATTGCCCCCGCCCGGCGAGTACGGCGTCGGCATGGTGTTCCTGCCCAAGGAACATGCCTCGCGGCTGGCCTGCGAGCAGGAGCTCGAGCGTGCGGTCAAGGCCGAGGGCCAGGAACTGCTGGGCTGGCGCGATGTGCCGGTCAACCGCGACATGCCGATGTCGCCCACGGTGCGCGCCAAAGAGCCCATCCTGCGCCAGATCTTCATCGGCCGCGGCAATGACGTGATCGTGCAGGACGCGCTGGAGCGCAAGCTGTACGTGATCCGCAAGAC
>JAZKDL010000156.1:0-7881 GCA_040387575.1 Pseudomonadota bacterium | reverse complement strand
GCCTTCGCCCCCGTCAGCCCGTCAGCCGGGAATGTCGGCTCGACCAGTTGGGCCAGCGCGACCACTCCAAACAATGCATCCTTTTGCAAATAATCGATCGTAGAACGGCCGAAAAGCCATCTGGATAGAGCCCCGCTGCAGAGGGAACACATGTCTTCTCAGGGTAAACCATCGGATTGACTTTGCTCAATGGATAATGCATTGTGCATACCTGTCGCGAAAGCAACGCACCCGGTGTTTTTCCGGACACCGCCGAAAGCTCCGCGTCCGCATCCATTGAAGTAGTGCCAACCACAGGAGTCCGCATGAGTACCGTTACCGAGATCGAGAAAGAAGTCGCGCAAGAGGGATACCGTCCCGCCGAAGGCACGATCACCGACGAGGCGATCGCCGACGCGAAAGCCATGATCGGCCTGCAGCTGCGCCCGGAAGGCCCGTACCTGCAGGACGCCACGTCCGACACGCTGCGCAACTGGTGCAACGGCATCGGCGACCTGAATCCGCTGTACCGCGACCCGGGCTACGCCGGCAAGACGCGCTTCGGTTCGCAGGTCGGCCACCCGATGTTCCCGATGGCTTTCGGCTGGCTGGGCCGCACCCGCTGGGGCCTGCCGGGCGTGCACGGCTTCTATGCCGGCAACGACTGGGAGCTGTTTCGCCATGTGCGCCCGGGCGACCGCATCAGCGCCGTCGAACGCGTGGTCGGCGTCGAGGTGAAGGAGAGCAAGTTCTCCGGCCGCCTGGTGCTGCAGTACGTCGAGGCCTGCTACTACAACCAGCGCAGCGAACTCGTCGCACGCGGCCTCGGCACCTGCACGCGGCACGAGCGCAAGCAGGCCCGCGAGACCGGCAAGTACAAGGACATCTCGCAGCACGAATACAGCAGCGAGGAGCACGACCGCATCGACCGCGCGGTGCTCGACGAGCCGAACAACATCCGTGGCGCCAACGTGCGCTACTGGGAAGACGTCGAAGTCGGCGAGGAACTGCCGCCGATCGCGCGCGGCCCGCTGTCGCTGATGGACACGATGGGCTTCCTGGTCGGTTGCGGCCGCGGCCACACGCACGGCGTGGTGCTGCAGGCGGCGGTCAAACACCCGGGCCACTTCTTCCGCAACCCGGAAGCGGGCGGCGGCGTGGAATACACCGGCATCGGCCATCACCGCGAATCGGTCGCGAAGGAAGTCGGCGTGCCCGGCACCTACGACTACGGCCCGCAGCGCTCGTCGTGGATGTGCACGCTGGTCACCAACTGGATGGGCGACGCCGGCTTCCTGAAGCGCGTGCGCACCGAGATGCGCCGCTTCAACATCGTCGGCGACACCACCTGGTGCAAGGGCAAGGTCGTGCGCAAGTACGTGAAGGACGGCTACGCGCTGGTCGACATCGAACTCGGCGCCGAGAACCAGCGCGGCGAAGTGACGACGCCCGGCATCGCGACCGTGGCGCTGCCATCGCGCAACGTGCAGCTGCCGGCCTTCGTCGACGGTGCCGCGGTGGACCTCGAACTGCCGGTCGTGCGCTGAGCGATCGATCAGACCGACCAGACGACAAGACCACAAGAAGAAGGGCCTCGCGCACATGTCACCAGCCGCAGCCAATGCGCCGCTCGCCGGCATCCGCGTCCTCGAGCGTTCGCGCGGGGTCGCGGGTGCGTATGCGGGGCGGCTTCTCTCGACGCTCGGCGCCGAGACGATCCTGCTCGAGGACCACGACGGCTCGCCGCTGCGGCGCGAGCCGCCGATGCTGCAGGCCGGGCGGGGCACCAGCGCCGTCTTCGCCTACCTGGCCGCGGGCAAGCGCAGCCTGCGCTGCGACCCGCGCGCCGCGTCGGACCGGCGCCTGCTGGACCGCCAGCTGGCGCGCGCCGACATCCTGATCGACGACACGCCGCTGGCCGAGCGCGCAGCCTGCGGGCTCGACGCGGAGATGCTGGCGGCGCGCCATCCACGGCTCATTCATGCCTCGGTGCTGCCCTTCGGTGCCAGCGGCGCCAAGGCTGGATGGAAGGGTGAGGAAATCAATCTTCAGCACGCCGGCGGCGAGGGCTACCTGCTGCCGAACGGGCTGTCGAACGAGCTCTTCCCCGACCGTCCGCCATTGAAGATCTACGGCCACTTCGCGGCCTACCAGGGCGGCGTCGCGGCCGCGCTGGCGGCGTTGACGGCGCTGTGGGCGCGCGAGGCCGTGGGCGGCCAGTGCGTCGATGTCGGCGTACAGGACGCGCTGGCCGCGGTCGGCGCCTTCGCGCTGCAGCGGCTCGGCGACGGATCGCTGGAGCACCGGACCACCCGGCGCTTTCGCTATGGCGGCGTGTTCGAGGCGAGCGATGGCTTCGTCGAGTTCCTGATGCTGGAAGACCGGCAGTGGGACGCCTTCGTCGACCTGCTCGGCCGGCCGGCCTGGGCGCTGGTGCCCGCGCTGTCGGACCCGCTGGAGCGCAGCCGGCGCGGCGACGAGATCAACACGCAGATCCGCGCCTGGGCACGCAGCCAGGCGGTGGACGACATGGTGGCGCGCGCGCAGTCGCTCGGCGTGCCGGCCGCCAAGTACCGCGACCCGGCCGAGGTGCTGCATGGCGCGCATGAACGGGCCCGCGATCTGTTCGCCCGCGTCGAGTTGCCGGACGGCACCGATGCCGAAGTGCTGGTCGCGCCGTTCCAGTTCCGCTGCACGCCGCTGCGGATCGGCTCGGGTGTGCCCGCACTGGGCGAATACAACGAGGAAGACGACGGCGCGCCGCTGGCGGCAGCCGTGGTGGAGGAGACGACATGAGCGACGCCAAGCCGCCTGCAGGCACGTCCGCCAGTACACCGCTCAGCCCACCGCTCAGCCCACCGCACAGCACGCCGCTCAGCCCGCTGGCCGGCGTCCGCATCGCGGACTTCACGATCCACGCGGCCGGCCCGTTCTGCACCCACATGCTCAGCCAGATGGGCGCCGAGTGCATCAAGATCGAAAGCCGTTCCCGGCCCGACGCGTTTCGCAAGCCGCATGCGGTGTACGGCCGGATGGAGGCCGCGACCTTCGACCAGGAGTCGTCCAACAAGCTGTCGGTGCGGCTGAACCTGAAGGACGCCGAAGGCGTGGCGCTGGCGCGCCGCATCGTCGCGCTGTCCGACGTGGCCGCCGAGAGCTTCCGGCCCGGCGTGATGCGCCGGCTCGGCCTGGACTTCGATGCGCTCTGCGCGGTCAAGTCCGACATCGTGATGCTGTCGCTGTCGGCCTCCGGCCAGACCGGCCCGGACTCGCACTTCGCGGGCTACGCGCCGCTGTTCGGCGCCTGGGGCGGCCTGGGCTGGATGACCGGCTACAGCGACGGCCCGCCGGTCGAGATGCGGCACGTGATGGACCACACCGCCGGCCTGCACGCCGCGCTGGCCGTGGTGGCGGCACTGCACCAGCGCCGCCGCACCGGCCGGCCGCAGCACGTCGACCTGGCGGCGCGCGAAGTCGCCTCGGCGATGGTGGGCGACGCGCTGGTGCAGGCCTCGCTCGGCGAACAGCCGGTGCGGCCGGGCAACGGCCATGCGGGCATGTCGCCGCATGGCGTCTTCGCGACCGCCAGGCCCGACCGCTGGCTCACGCTCGCGGTGCGCACCGATGCCGAATGGCAGGCGCTGGCCACGCGGCTCGGCCATGCGGCGTATGCGACCGATCCGCGCTTCGCGCATGCGGCCGATCGCCTGGCGCGCTGGCAGGAAGTTGATGCGCTGGTCGGCGGTTGGCTGGCGTCGGTCGATGCCGACGACATCAGCGCGCAGCTCCAGGCCGACGGCGTGGCGGCGCATGTGTCGTGGACCATCGCCGACCTCGCAGCCGACGGCCATCTGCGGGCGCGCGGCGCGGTGACGCAGGTCGAGGCGGCGGGCATTCCGTCGCGTGCCGCCGTGGGCGCGCTGGCACGTTTTTCGGCCACGCCAGACGTCGGCATCCGGCGCCTCACCCCGGCGCTCGGGCAGGACGAGGACTATGTGTTCGGCGAACTGCTGGGCATGTCGTCGAGCACGCGGCGCGCGCTGGAGGCGCGCGAGGTCATCTACTGAAGCGCTGGCCAACGCCGCCGCCCCGTTCGTTCATCAGGAGACAACGTCTTGCAAACCAGTTCACTCGCAGGCTGCCGCGTCATCGAGCTCGGCACCATGCTGGCCGCACCCTTCGCGGCACACATCCTCGGGCAGCTCGGCGCCGAGGTCATCAAGGTCGAGCCGCCGGCCGGCGACCCCACACGCAGCCTGGTGCGCGGCGGCCCGAGCGGCACCTTCATCGCCTACAGCTTCGGCAAGAAGAGCGTCTGCATCGACCTCTACAGCGCCGAAGGCTACGAGGCCTTCCGCGCGCTGCTCGCCACCGCCGACGTGCTGATCCACAACCTGTCGCCGGGCTCGGCGCGTCGCCTGAAGGTGACGCGCGAGGAATGCCAGGCGATCCGGCCCGGCCTGGTGTATTGCCACATCCGCGGCTACGGCCCCGGCCCGCTGGAGAACGAGCTCGCGTCCAACCCGGTGGCGGAGGCGTCCACCGGCGTGATGGAAGCCAACGTGGTGAACGGCCGGCCGAGCCGCCTCGGCCCGTCGTACCACGACCAGTTCGCGGGTGCGTATGCGGCGATCGGCATCCTGTCGTCGCTGATGCAGCAGCGGGCGCAAGCGCCTCAGCAGGCGCGGCAAGTTCAGCAGGCCGAGCAGACGCCGGAAGCGGCGCGCGCCAGCGACTACGTGGAGATCGGCCTGTACGAAACCGGCCTGCACGTCGCCGCACGCGACCTGGCCGGCGTGCAGCTGAAAACACAGATCTTCGGCCGGCCCGAACGCGAGCCCAACGGCGAGTTCAGCATGCCGGGCTACGGCGCCTACCGCACGGCGGACGGCCGCTGGATCTACCTGCTGATGCTCAACGACGGCCACTGGGCCAAGTTCTGCGACGTGCTCGCGCTGCCGCAGGCGACGGACGATTCGCTCAAGACGCTGCGCCTGCGCAAGAAGCGCTTCGGCGAGGTCGAGTCGATCGTGAAGGGCGCGATCGGTGCGCTGCCTTATGCGCAACTCGCCGAGCGCTTCGGCCAGGCCGGCTTCGGCTTCACCGAAGTGATGCCGATCGAAACCGTGCTGACCAACCCGCAGGCCCAGGTGCCCGGCAAGCTGGCGAGCTTCGGCCTGGACGGCCTGAGCTTCGACGTGCCGGTGTTCCCGCACGACCTGAGTGAAGCCGCAGCGCCGTGCGAGCCGCCGCCGCGGCTGGGCGAGCACACGTCCGCGGTGCTCGGCGCCGTGGGCATCGCGCCCGCGCGCTATGCGGAACTGCTGGCGGCGGGCGCGGTGAAGGAAGACACGCACACCGGCCCGCTGTGGGCGCCGGCCGTGGCCGAAAGCCGGCCGCAGGCCATGCCGGTGTAGCGCCTGGGGCCGCCGCGGGCCCGTCGACATGCACACGCGGAGCGGACGACAAAAAGATAGGAGACAGACATGAACAGACTCGTGAAGGTGTTCGGCGCGCTGGCCTGGCTTGGCGCGGCCGCGTGCGCGGCGGCGGCGGGCTATCCGGAAAAGCCGATCCGGCTGGTCGTCGGCTTTCCGGCGGGCGGCGGCGCCGACTACGTGGCGCGACAGGTCGCCAAGGAACTCGGCGATGCGTTCGGACAGGCCGTGGTGGTCGACAACAAGCCGGGCGCCAACGGCATCATCGCGGCGTCCGAAGTGGCGCGCGCCACGGCCGACGGCCACACGCTGCTGCTCGGCGTCACGGCCACGCAGTCGATCAATCCGAACCTGTACCCGAAGCTGCCCTACGACCCGGTGCGCGACTTCACGCCGGTGACCGAGGTCGGCTTCACGCCGCTGGTGCTGGTGATCAACCCGAAGCTGCCGGCGAAGTCGGTCGGCGAGTTCATCAGCTACGTGAAGCAGAGCAAAGAGCCGGTGAGCTACGCGTCGGCCGGCAACGGCAACATCACGCACATGGCGGCCGAACTGTTCATTCAGTCCAGCGGCGCCAGCCAGTTGTCGCACGTGCCGTACAAGGGCAGCAGCCAGGCGATCACCGACCTGCTGGGCGGCCAGGTGGCGGCGTACTTCGACACGCTGCCCTCGTCGATGCCCTTCATCCAGAGCGGCCAGCTGCGTGCGCTGGGACTGACCAGCGCGACGCGGTCGAGCGCGCTGCCGCAGCTTCCGACGATCCAGGAATCGGGCGTGCCAGGCTATGAGGCGACCGCCTGGTTCGGACTGTTCGGCCCCGCGAAGATGCCGGCCGATGTCACGCGCAAGCTTTACGAGGCACTGCGCACCGCGTTCAATCGACCCGAGGCGCGCAGCGCCATGGCCGGCCGCGGCATCGAGCTGGTGGTGGACGAGCCTGCGCACTTCGGCGAGATGCTGCGCGAGGACGTCGAACGCTGGAAGCGCGTGACGACCAACGCGGGCATCTCGCTGCAGTAGGCGCAACGACGACGAACACAAGAACCACAGGAGACAAGACACCATGAAGAGAATTCGGCGCTGGCTGTTCGCGGCCTGCCTGGGCGTGGCGGGCCTCGGCCTTCCACTTGCCGCCTCGGCGCAGGACTATCCACAGCGGCCGGTGCGCATCATCGTGGCGTACCCGGCCGGGCAGGCGGTCGACGTGCTGACCCGCTATGTCGCGGACGAGCTCAACCGCGCCACCGGCGGCAACTTCTTCATCGACAACCGCGTCGGTGCGGGCGGCAACATCGGCACGGCCGATGCGGCGCGCGCCCAGCCCGACGGCTACACGCTGGTGATGGGCACCAACGGCACGCACGCGATGAACCCGTATCTCTACGCGTCGACCGGCTTCGACGCCGCCAAGGACTTCGAACCGATCATCCTGGTCGGCACTTTCCCGATGGTATTGGCGGCGCCCGCGTCATCGCCATTGCAGGATTTGCGCGGCGTGCTGGCGGCCGTCAAGCAGAACCCCAAGGCCGCGGACGTGGCGCTGCCCAGCACCACCGCGCGGCTGGTGCTGGAGCTGATGCGCAGCGGCGCGCAGTCGGAGCTGTTCGGCGTGCCCTACAAGGGCTCGGCCGCAGCGGCCACCGACGTGCTCGGTGGCCAGTTGCCGCTGCTGATCGACACCGTGAGCGCGGTGCGGCCCTTCATCGCGGCCGGCAAGCTGCGCCCTCTGGCCGTCAGCTCGGCGAAAGAGTCGACCCTGCTGCCCGGCGTGCCCAGCATGCGTGACCAGGGCATCGCGGGCATGGACGTGGTCGCGTGGGACGGCTTCTATGCACCGCGCGGCACGCCCGCCCCGGTGATCCGCAAGCTGAACGAAGCCGTGGCGCGGATCCTCGCCAAGCCCGAGGCGCGCCGCAAGCTGGCCGAGATGGGCTTCGAGGCCGGCGGCGGCACGCCCGAGCAGTTCGGTGCCTTCACCCTGGCCGAGCAGAAGCGCTGGGGCCCGCTGATCGCACAGGCCGGACTGCGTGCCGAGTGACACCGACTTTTCTTGTGGAGATGCAATGACCGACAGCCATTCGATCTATCTGGTGCTGGACATGGAAAACGACCTGGTCCACGCCGACGGCCCCAACGGGCAGGGTGCCTATGGCGAGCAGGTGCGCCAGCGCGACATCCTCGCGAACACCCGCCGCGCGCTCGACAAGGCGCGTGCCGCGGGGCTGCGCGTGGGCTATGTGCGGGTCGGCTTTTCGCCGGACTATGCCGAGTGCCCGCCGAACTCGCCGATCTTCGGCGGCGCCAAGGCCAAGGGCATCTTCAAGCTCGGTACCTGGGGCACCGAGGTGCATCCGGACATCGCGCCGCAGCCGGGCGACTTCGACATCGTGAAACACCGGGTGAGCCCGTTCTACAGCACGCAGCTCGAGGCGATCCTGCGCGGGCGCGACGTGCGCCGCATCTA
>JAZKDL010000155.1:0-2098 GCA_040387575.1 Pseudomonadota bacterium | reverse complement strand
AGACTTCGCGGATGCAGGCCAGGTCGGCCGCGGCCAGCAGTTCGCGGTCACCCATGCCGCCCTTGTCGTGCAGGTTGGTCGCGTAGTTCCATTCGCGCACGCCTTCCGGGCGCAGGCCGATCGCGATCGCATAGAGGCCGCGTGCCAGCGACGGGTTGGCGCGTGCGGCAGCCTTCTCCTCCGGCGTGAGCGGCAGCGGGCGGGTCGGCACCATCACACGCTGGCCGAGATCTTCGAGCGCCAGGATTTCGTAGAAGCCGCGCATGCCGGCGATGGTCTCGAGCAGCACCTGCGCCTGGGCGCGGCGCTGGTCGCCACCCTGCGCCAGCAGCGCGCGGGCCCGCCAGTAGACCCATGTGGGGTCCTGCTGCGCATCGGTGCTCATGCTCGCGACGGCCGTCTGGACGTCCTTCCAGAGACCGGCGCGCAATGCGGCGCGAACCTTCCAGCCGAGCATGTCGTCTGACAGGTCGCTGTTCTTGGTGACGTTGGCGAAATAGCTGTTGGCGGTGAGCGAGAGCTTGGTAGCGGCCTGCCGGCCGATCGCGCCCCAGAGCCAGTTCTTCTCTTCGGCGGTGAGCATCGAGCCCCATTTGCTGTCGAGCTGGGATGCAGCCATCTCGGGGTCGGAGACGGTGATCTTGATCAGCGCGAGCAGGACCATCTCCTTGCGCGCCTTCGAGGCGGCGACCACTGCGCCGCGCAGGAACTTGGGTGCGCTGGCGTTGAGCTGGTCGAACATCGGCAGCGCATCGGGCGCGACGATGGTGACCGCGCCGCGTGCGGCCTGCGGGCGGTTGGCCTCGATGGCCAGCCGCGCCTTCTTCCAGACGTCTTCGGGCGCGATCAGGCGCGAGGCGTAAAGACGGTCGGCGGCGGTCAGGCAGCCGTCGTCAGAATCGCGCTGGCGCAGCCAGTTGTCGCGCACCTCGTCGGCCTGCGCCTTGGTCGCGACGCCGTTGCGCAGCGCGTCGACCAGGATCGCGTAGCAGCGCACCTGCGTGTCGTCGCCCATGCGGTAGCCGGCGTGCATGGTGCTGAAGCCGTCCCAGTCGCGGCGCTGGCCGAGCAGCAGCAGCCAGTCGTTGCGCAGGCGGTCTTCCTGGTAGGTGCCGGCATAGCGGGCAAGGAAGTCCTGCACCTCGACCGGGCTGGCTTCCTGCAAACGGGCCTTGAGTTCCCAGTAGGCGGCCCAAGGTTCGAGCGCATGGCCGCGGGCTTGTGGAAGCAGGGCGCTCAGGCGGGCCTTGTCGCCGCGCTGGAAGGCCTGCTTCATTTGCAGGAGCACGTCGTCGTTGGGGGTCTGGGCACATGCGGGTTGCACCAGGGCGGCCAGGGCCAGCGCAAGCGCGCCGAGGATGGATCGCCGGGGTGCCAAAATGGCTGAAAACTGCATCGGGTGATTATGGACAAGCCACACGAAGGAAGCGCGCAAGGCCGGGGGGAAACCACGGCATTTCTGAAGGCGCAACTGCGCGCCGCGCTGATCGAGCAACGTCTCGGGATGACCGATCGGCAGCGTCGGGTCGATCTGCTGCAGCGCGTGCTGCGCATCTGGCTGGTCGGCCGGCCCGACACCGTGATCGGCGCCTACTGGCCGATCAAGGGCGAATTCGATCCGCTCCCGGCGCTGCACCGCTGGAAGGAAGACGGCGAACTGCTCGACGAACCGCACCGCCGCCGGATCGGGCTGCCGGTGGTGAACCGGACGCACAAGACGCTGACGTTCCACTCGTGGTATCCGGGTTGCCCGATGGAGCCGGATGCCTACGACATCCCCAAGCCCAAGGACACCGAGCTGATCGTGCCGACGCTGCTCTTCGTGCCCTGCCTGGGCTACAGCGCGGGCGGCTACCGGCTGGGCTACGGCGGCGGTTTCTACGACCGTACGCTAGCGTCGCTGCAGCCGCGGCCGTTCACGGTGGGGCTGGGCTTCACGGATGGTTTCCTGGAAGACCTGGACCCCGAGGCACACGACGTTCCGCTCGACGCCATCCTGAACGACAACGGCGTCGTCTGGCCGATGGGCTGATGCGCCTGCGCCTGAGGCGCCGAGCCGTCAGCTGAAGTCGTCGATGGTGTCCGGATCGGGCACTTC
>JAZKDL010000154.1:0-10833 GCA_040387575.1 Pseudomonadota bacterium | reverse complement strand
GGCATGGCGCAGATCTTCCGGGTCGACAACCCGCTGTTCGGGCGCGGGCTCCAGTGGGCACAGCGGCTGTGTTACGTCAACGCCATGCTGCACTTCTTGTACGGCCTGCCGCGGCTCATCTACCTGACCGCCCCGCTGGCCTACCTGCTGTTCGGCGCGAGCGTGATCCACGCCTCGGCGTCGATGATCTTCGCGTACGCGCTGCCGCATATCTTCCACGCCAACCTGACCAACAGCCGGATCCAGGGGCGCTTCCGATACCTGTTCTGGAACGAGGTGTACGAGGCGGTGCTGGCCTGGTACATCTTCCGCCCGACGGCGGTGGCGCTGATCAACCCGAAGCTCGGCAGCTTCAACGTGACGGCCAAGGGTGGCCTGATCCAGGAAGAGTACTTCGACACCTCGATCGCCAAGGCCAGCCTGTTCCTGCTCGCGCTGAACTTCCTGGGCGTTGCAGCAGGGCTCTGGCGGCTGACCTGGGTCGACCCGGACAACATCGCGACGGTGTGGCTGAACCTGGCCTGGACCTTCTACAACCTGGTGATCCTCGGCGCCTGCGTGGCCGCAGCGAACGAGTCGCGCCAGGTGCGCGGTGCGCACCGGATCGCACTGCGCGTGCCATCCACGCTGCACTTCCCGGACGGCCACTCGATGCGCTGCCACACCTACGACTTCTCCAGCAGCGGCCTGGGCATCGACCTGCCGACCGAACTGCCGGCCGAGAACGGTGCGCCGGTCGAGGTGGCGCTGTTCCGCGGCGACATCGAATCGCGTTTTCCGGCGACCGTGCGTTTCAATCGCGGCAAGCGGATCGGCATCCAGTTCGATCCGCTCAGCTTCGCGCAGGAACGTGCGCTGGTGCAATGCACCGCAGCGCGCGCAGACATCTGGGCCGCACGTTGGGGAAATCATCCGCGCGTCGCAGCACACAAGGTGATCGGGCATATCGCCGCGATCAGCATGGTCGGTTTCCGCCAGATGTTCGGCCACTACTACCGGGCATTCAGCAAGAAGCTGCGCCCCGCGGCGCGGGCACCTGAAGCCGCAGCCAAAGAATCCACCTGATCCGGTCCGCTTCAAACGCTCTATCCATGAATCACCGCACTCCGAAACGCGCCACCGCCATCGCCATCGCCCTGTTGGCATGGAGCACCGGCTCGGTCGAACTGGCCTCGGCACAGACACGCAACCGCGTGGCGGCCCCTCGCGCAGCAGCCGTGACGGCAGCGGCAGCAGCGACAGCAGCGACAGCGGCCGCCACCGCCGTGGCGCCGGCCGGAAGCGCCGCCGCTGCGCCCGCCGCAGCCGCCGCACCACTGGCGGGCACGTTGCGCGAGCTGAATCTCACCCAGCTCGGCATCGACTACGCGATCAAGCTGCGCGGCATCAGCGGTACCGTCGGCATTCCGTTCAGCGTCCGCGCGGACGAACTGATCACCGGCGCCTCGCTGCGCCTGAACTATGCCTATTCGCCGGCGCTGATTCCAGAGCTCTCACACATCAAGGTGAGCGTGAACAACGTGCTGCTCAGCACGCTGCCGGCCGACAAGGCCAATGCAGGCAAACCGCTGACCGCCGACATTCCGATCGATCGCCGCCTGATCACCGACTTCAATCGCATCGACCTGGAACTGGTGGGCCACTACACGCGCGATTGCGAAGACCCGCTGCACACCAGCCTCTGGGCGACGATCGACGCGTCGACCACGCTGCGGCTGAACGTTGCGCCACTGAACACGGTCAACGACCTCGCCGTGCTGCCCCAACCCTTCTTCGACCGGCGCGACGTGCGCCGCCTGAAGCTGCCGTTCGTATTCGGCAATGCAACCGCCACGCAGACGCTCGAGGCGGCCGGCATCGTCTCGTCGTGGTTCGGCGCGCTGGCAGGCTATCGCGGTGCGACCTTCCCGGTCAGCAACGGCGATCTGCCACTGAGCAACGCCGTCGTGTTCGCGTTGCCCGATGCCACGGTGCCAGGCGTTTCGCTGCCGTCCATCCAGGGCCCCGGCCTGTCGGTCGTCGATCATCCGCAGAACCCGAACTTCAAGCTGCTGGTCGTCAGCGGCCGCACCCCGGCCGAACTGCGCACGGCCGCCTCGGCGCTCGCGCTCAACAACCGTGCACTGAGCGGCGCGACCGCCGGCATCCCCGAGTTCGAAACCCCGGCGGCTCGCAAGCCCTACGACGCGCCGCGCTGGATATCGAGCGATCGCCCGGTGCAACTCGGCGAACTCTCGCAAGCCTCCGAGTTCTCCGTTGCCGGCTACACGCCGAACGTGATCCGGCTGAACATGCAGTTGCCGCCCGACCTGTTCACCTGGCGCAGCCGCGGCATTCCGCTCGACCTGCAATACCGCTACACGCCCCGCGTGCGCGCCGACCAGTCGACCCTGAACCTGAGCGCCAACGACACCTTCATCAGCTCGCTGCCGTTGCGCACCGCTTTTCCGACCGGCGACCACTGGTGGAATCCGCTGAGCCAGAAGCTGCTGAACGACGGCACCGTGCCCGAACGCAAGGAAGTGCTGCTGCCGACGCTGGCGGTCGGCTCGCGTGCCCAGCTGCAGATGCACTATTACTTCGAACCTCCGGCCGGCAAGTGCCTGCCGTTGCTGGAGAACGTGCGCGGCGGCATCGACCCGATCTCCACGATCGACGTGTCGCACTTCCCGCACTACATCGCCATGCCCGAACTCGCGGCCTTCGCGAACAGCGGTTTCCCGTTCAGCCGGCTGGCCGATCTGGCCGACACCGCGGTGGTGCTGCCGGACCAGCCCGAGCCCAGCGACACCGAGGCCTACCTCGCGATCATGGGCCAGTTGGGCAATGCCACTGGCTTCCCCGCGCTCCGCGTGACGGTTGGCCGGTCGTCGAACATCGGCCAGCTCGCCGACAAGGACCTCCTGGTCGTCGGCAACCTGCAGAACCAGCCGCTGTTCACACAGTGGGGCGCGCAGATGCCGTTGAAGCGCAACAACTCGGCGCAGCAGTACCGCTTCGGTGCGTGGGTCGACGAGGCGCTCAATTTCGTCACCGGCACCCGCAAGCGGGAAGACTTGCCATCGAGCGCCCAGATTTCGATCGTCGACGACGGCGAGGATGCGGTGATCGCCGGCTTCGAGTCGCCACTGCGCGCGCAACGCAGCGTGGTGGCGGTCGTGGCGACGGCCAAATCGCAACCCTCGCTCGTGAATGCACTGATGACGCCTGACCTGATCAAGCGCATCCAGGGCAGCATGTCGCTGGTCCGCGGAACCCAGGTCAGCAGCGTGTTGACTGGTGACACTTATTACGTCGGCCGCTTGCCTCCCATCGCCTGGCTGCAATGGAATCTGTCACGCAGCCCGATCATCCTGATCATCGGTGCGGTGCTGATTGCGCTGATCGGCTCGGCCGCGGCCTACGCCAGCCTGCAACTGCGCGCACGCAAACGCCTGAAGCAGTAGGAACTCATCTTTCGGCAATGACGCAACCCGAATTCGAAGCCAATCACGAACCCGTGCTAGCCGTGCGGCGCCGCCTGCTGCAAGCCACGGCGCTGTTGCCGCTGGTCGCGGCCGCACCGTCGTGGTCGCAGACGGCCACGAGCAACTGCCTGAGCGTGTCCGACTGGACGACCTTCGCGACGCGGCACATCCAGGCGGATGGCCGCGTGGTGGACTTCGACACGCCACAACAGCAGTCGACCTCGGAAGGCCAGTCCTATGGGCTCTTCTTCGCGCTGGTCCACAACGACCGCCCGACCTTCAACCGCGTTCTCGAATGGACGCACAAGAACCTCGCCGATGGCGATCTTGCGAAGCGTCTGCCGGCCTGGCAATGGGGCAAGAAGCCCGAGGGCGGCTGGGGCGTGCTCGACAACAATTCCGCCGCCGATTCGGACCTCTGGATCTCCTACACGCTGATCGAGGCAGCGCGGCTCTGGAAGGACCCGTCCCTTCAGAAGCTGGGCCGCGCGATGCTCGCCATGGTGGTGAAGGAAGAGGTGATCAAGCTGCCCGGCCTGGGTCAGATCCTGCTGCCCTGGCCGCGCTCGGTCGCGACCGGTCCCGCCTGGCGGCTGAACCCGAGCTATCTGCCGCTGCAACTGCTGCGCCGGCTCGCCGAAGACAGCCCGAGCGGCCCTTGGAACGAGATCGCGCAGAACACCGTGCGCATGCTCAGCGCGGTGTCGCCGCTGGGCTATGCGCCGGACTGGTGTGCCTGGTCGGAGGACGAGAAGAAGTTCGTTCCAGACCCGAAGAAGCCGAACACCGGTGGCTATGACGCGATCCGCGTCTATCTCTGGGCCGGCATGCTGCACCGGCAGGACCCGGCGCGCGCGCTGCTGCTGAAGACGCTCTACGGCCCGCGCCGCGCCATCGAGCAGCAGACGATGCCGCCGGAGTATGTCGACACCGCGACCGGCGTGATGCGCGGCACCGGCGGCGTCGGTTTCGCCGGCGCATTGCTGCCGTATCTGAAGGCGCAGAACCTCACCGCGTCGGTCGATGTCCAGGCCACGCGGGTGCGCAACGGCCTGGCCACCAGTGCGACACCGGGCGCCACCGCCCCGCTGCCGTATTACGAGCGCATGTTGATTCTTTTCGGTCTGAGCTGGCTCGAGGGCCGGTATGCATTCAGCAAATCCGGCCAACTGCAACCCAATTGGAGACTTCTATGTCCACCCGACCGGCCGGCATGAGCCCGGACACCCGCCCAGCGAAGCGCCTGAAGACGCGCCGCTCCACGGCCAGCCAGTTGATGGCGTGCATCGGCATCTTCGGCGCGCTGTGCGCCGGGGGCGCCGTGCATGCGCAAGCAGATGCCAACGCAGCTCTGGTCGAACAAGGCACCTATTGGCAGAACATGGGTCGCGCCGACCTGGCCGAAGAAAGCTGGCGCAAGCTGCTGCGGGTCGACCCGCAGTCGGCCGACGCGCTCTATGGCATGGCGCAGGTCGAGCTGTCGCGCGGCAACGCGGAAGCAGCGCGGACCTGGGTGACACGCTTCAACACGGCTCACCCGAGCGATGCGCGCGCCCAGCGGCTGCGGCAGCAGGCGACGCAGGGCACGACACCGTCGAGCGACCTGCAGCGCGCCCGCGCCGCTTCCCAGGCAGGCCGCTCGGCCGAAGCCGTGCAGCTGTACCGCAGCGTGATCGGCAACGGGCCGGTGCCCGACAACCTGGCCTTCGAGTACTACCAGGTACTCGGCGGCACGCCACAGGGCTGGGACGAAGGACGCCGCGGGCTGGAGCAGCTCGCCAAGGACCGCCCCGACAACCTCAACGTGCGGCTTGCGCTCGCGCAATTGCAGACCTATCGCGAGCCGACGCGCCGCGAAGGCATCCGCAACCTGGCGGAGCTGAGCAAGCAGCCCGGCGTTGGCACCACCGCACGCGCCAACTGGCGCCAGGCACTGATCTGGCTGGACGCCCGCGCGCCGGACGCCACGCTGTACCGCGACTTCCTGACCGGCGGTGCCGATCCGGCCGTGACGGCCCGGCTCGAAAGCCTGACCGCTCCCAAGGTGGCCGCGCCGCCGCCAGCGCCGCCAAGTGCATCGCAACTGGCAGGCGCGCCGCTTGGCGAGGGCTTCCAGGCGCTCGACCGCGGTGACCAGGCCACGGCCGAAGCCCGCTTCCAGCAGGTGCTGAAGATCAAGCCGGGCGACAGCGATGCGACCGGCGGGCTTGGACTGATCCGGCTACGGCAGGAGCGTTTCGCCGAAGCGCAGGAACTGCTCGAGCAGGCCTCGCGCGGCGGCAACCGCAAGTGGGCGCAGGCCCTCGCGAGCGCCAGCTACTGGAATCTGATGGGCCAAGCCAATACGGCGCGCCAGAATGGCGATCTCGGCAACGCGCTGGCGCTGTACGAGCGTGCGGTGCGCATCGACGGGCGCGAACCCAGCGGCGTGATCGCTCTGGCCGACATTCGCTCTGCCAACGGCGACTTCACGCAGGCCGAGCAGGGCTACAACCGCGTGCTCGAGGCCAAGCCGAACGACACGCAGGCGCTGCGCGGACTGATCGGCGTGTACAGCCAGACCGGACGCGGCAACGAAGCGCTTGCGCTGGCCCAGCGGCTCACGCCGGAACAGGCCAGCCAGATCGGCGGCCTGCAGACCGCGCGCGTCGAACAGTCGCGTGCACAGGCACGCCAGCAGATCGATGCCGGCGATCTCGTCGGTGCCCAGCGCACGCTGGAGGATTCGTTGCTGATCGCGCCCGACAGCCCTTGGATCCGCCTCGACCTCGCCAACCTTTACCGCCGCCAGGGCTTTGCGGCACAGGCGCGCGGTGTGATGGACGGCCTGCTGCTTTCGCAGCCGGACATGCCCGATGCGCTCTATGCGAGCGCGCTGCTGGCGTCCGACGCAGGCGATCCGATCGCTGGCCTGCAGTACCTCGAACGCGTACCGGCTGGCTCGCGCACCCGCGAGATGTCTCAACTGCAGCGCCGCCTCTGGGCGCTCGGCCAGGCGCAGCAGGCGCAGGCGCTGGCCCGCCAGGGGCAGAACGGCGCCGCCCGCAACGTGCTGGCGCAAACCGAATCGCTGCTGGGCAACGACATGCCCCCCGAGCTCTGGGGGCAGCTTGCCAACGCTTATGCGGACATCGGCGACACGCCACGCGCGCTGGCCATGAGCCGGCAGTTGTTGACGCGCAATCCGAATCCGCCCATCAGCGATCGCCTGCTCTACGCGTCGATCCTGATGAAGACGCAACAGGACATCGAACTGGCCGCCGTGTTGCGTCAACTGCAGGCCTCGCCGATGACGCCTGCGCAGCGCAGCGACTTCGACGCGCTGCGCACCAGCTACAGCCTGCGCCAGACCGACGCGCTGCGCGAAGCCGGCAATCTCGAAGCTGCGTACAACGCAATGGCGCCGATCCTGTCGGAGCGGCCGAACGACCCGCAGGTGATGGGAGCGCTCGCACGGCTCTACACCGCGGCCGGCGACGACCAGCAGGCATTGACGCTGTACCAGCGCGTTCTGCAACGCACGCCGACCGACCTCGACACGCTGCTCGCAGCGGCGTCCGCGTCGACAGCCGTCAAGGACAACGCGGGCGCCGAAGCCTATGCGATGGCCGCTCTCAAACAGGCGCCGGACCAGTCGCGCGTGCTTGCGGCCGCCGGCCGCGTGTACCGTGGCGCCGGCGACCATACGCGCGCCGAACAGTATCTGCGGGCCGCCGTGGCCGCGGAGAACCGGGCCGCGACCGGCGTCGGCCTGGCCTCGGCCGGCGGTGGCCGGCCGGCAGGCAATCCGTTTGCCGGCATTACCGGCGGCGCAGCGTCGGGTGCGGCCTTCGGCCTGTTCCAGACCTCGACGCCGGCAGCAGCGCCTGCAGTGCCGGCGTCGCCGTTCGCAGGCATGCGCGGCAACAACGCAGCGCTGCCAGCCGGCATGGCGATGCCGATGGGCGCCACGGCCGCGGCGCCGGCCAACGTCGGTGGGGCCTATCCGAATTCCGCGAATTACGCCGGCGCAGCGGTCGCCGCGACCGGCGGCGTGGTGCCATGGAGCACGCCTGGCACGACGGGGCAGAACAACACCGGCGCGCGGACGACATCGACTGCGAACACGGCACGCAACGCCGTGGCCAGCAACACCGCGAACAGCACCAACGCCAACCGCGTGCGTACGTCGGCCACGTTGCCGGCCACACGCAACGCGACCACGGCGAACACCAACGCCGGCAACAACATCAACACCTGGCAGACGCCGGCGGGTACCAACATGGCACAGGCACCGGCCTACCCTGTGTATCCGGCCGCCTCGATGGCCGACAGCCTGCCGGTACCTGGCCAGCCGCGCACACCGACGAGCCTGCCCAGTGCGCCCGGCTGGAATGCGCCATTGCGTACCCCGACCAATCCGCTGCTGTCGGAGCTGCAGTCGCTGCAGGCGGAACGCAGCACCTCGGTCAGCGTCGGCACCGTGTACCGAAACCGCGCAGGCGAAGATGGCATGAGCAAGCTGTCGGACCTGCAGATCCCGATCCAGGCACGAATCCCGATCGGCGGCAGCGGCACCAAGATCGTCGTCAGCGCCACGCCGACGGTGATCGACGCCGGCACGCTCGGCTCCGACTACTCGACGACCAGCCGCTTCGGCAGCGGACCGTCGGGCGCGCTCAACCAGGCGCTCGGCACCGTGCGCGCACCCGATTCGCAGAATGCGAGCGGACTCGGCCTGGCAGTCGGCATCGAGACCGAACACCTGGCCGCCAACATCGGCACGACGCCACTGGGCTTCCAGGAAAGCAACGTGATCGGGAACGTCACCTACAGCGGCAACCTGACGGACAACCTGTCGATGAAGGCAGACCTGTCGCGCAAGCCGGTGACGGACAGTCTGCTGTCTTTCGCGGGAACGGAAGACCGCCGCACCGGCGACAAATGGGGCGGCATCATCGCCACCGGCGGCCGCCTGGACATGACCCACGACGACGGCACTTTCGGCCTCTACGGTTACGGCTCCTATCACTCGGTGACGGGCACGAACGTACAGAGCAACAGCCGTGTCGAAGGCGGCGGCGGCCTCTACATGCACCTGCTGCGCGGCGCCGGCAACACGCTGACCGCCGGCATGAACATCGGGCTGATGAGCTACGACAAGAACCTGAGCTACTTCACGTATGGCCACGGCGGCTACTTCAGCCCGCAGAGCTACGTGAGCGTGGCTTTCCCGATCGACTGGCAAGGCCGCAACAATCGGCTGTCGTGGCGCGTCAATGCATCGCTGGGCATCCAGGCCTTCAAGCAGGACGACGCGAACTACTTCCCGAACGATTCGACGCGCCAGGCCAATGCAGCGAACTCCGCGACAGCGGCGACCGCGCTTGGGCTGACCACCACGACGTTCACGGGCATCTATCCAGGCACTTCGCACACCGGCCTTGCGTACAACGTCGCTGGCGTGCTCGAGTACCAGGTGGCACCACAGCTCTACCTCGGCGGTACGGTGGGTCTGAACAATGCGCAGAACTACCGCCAGCTGACAGGCGGCATCTACTTGCGCTACATGTTCGGAGAGGGCAGTTCGTTCAGCAACCCGACGATCGGGACGACCCTCAATCCGGTCACGTCGCCCTACACGCCACTGCTCTGAGCGGGCGCGAACGCGACAGAAAAAGGGCCCGATCGGGCCCTTTTTCATTTCGTGGACTGAACAGAAAAGCCAGAGAGGCCGGTCAGCAATCGGTCGCGCGGCCCCAGAGCGGATTGCTTTCGAATCCGGATATCCATGCGGGCACCTGTCCGGCCGGCAACGGCTTGGCGATCCCGTAGCCCTGGCCGAGGCTGCAGCCCATCGCGAGCAGGGCATGGCCATGCGCGACGGACTCCACGCCCTCGGCGATGGTCTTGCGGCCAAGCGCCTGCGCCAGCAACAGGATGCCCTTGACGATCGCCTGATCTTCGGGGTCGTCGAGCATGCCGCTCACGAAGGACTGATCGAGCTTCAGCGACGTCAACGGCAGCCGCCGCAGATAGGCCAGCGAGGAATAGCCGGTACCGAAGTCGTCCATCGTGACCGGTACGCCCATCTCGGTGCAGGCAGTGATGAACTGCGACACGGCAGCAAAGTCCTTGATCGCCGTGGTCTCGAGAATTTCCAGCTCGAGCACGCCGGCCGGCAGTTGCGGATAGCGTCCGAGATGAAAGGTCAGGCGCTGCAGGAAGTCGGGCCGCAGCATGTGCCGCGCACTGATGTTGACGCTCACAGCGGTCTTCACGCCCAGGCTGAACCATTCGGCAGCCTGGCTCACGGCCTCGCCGATGGCCCAGTCGCCGAGGTCTTCCACCAGCTCGTGATCCTCGATCAGGCTGACGAACTCGGCTGGCTGCAGCAGTCCACGCTCGGGATGTTGCCAACGGATCAGCGCCTCGAAACCAATCACCACGCCGCACCGCATGTCGACCTTGGGCTGGTAGGCGAGCAGGAATTCATTGCGCTGCAGACCTTCCTTGATGGCCTGCAGGACCTGGCGCTCCTGCTGCTCGTCGCGCGCTTGGCTCGCGTCGAAGAAATGCACGTTGCTGCCGCCAGGCCGCTTGGCAAGGAACACCGCGTTCTGCGCATGCTGCAGCATCACTTCGGTCTCTTGTTCGCCATGGGGCATCAATGCGACGCCGACGCTGATGCGCAAACGCGCCAGCCGGTCTTGCAGCCGGTACGGATGCGTGAGCCGCGCGAGAAGCTGCTCCACGAATTCTTCGCACTGCCGCCGGCTGGTGAAGGACAGAACCAGCGCGAACTCGTCGCCGCCAATGCGCGCCACCGTCGCGTCATAGGGGGCGGCCGCCTTGAGCCGACGCGCCACCTCGCGCAATACGGCGTCGCCGCCCTCGGGCCCGAAGCGGTCGTTGATGTCGCGAAAGCGATCGATGTCCAGATAGCAGACGGCCAGCATGCGACCAGGATGGCCGGCATGAATGTGCAAGCTCTGATCGAGCTCTTCGACCGAAGGTATTCGATTCGGCAGACGCGTGAGTGGATCGCGGCGTGACAGCACGTCGAGCCGCTCGCCACGCAGGCCACGCGAGCTCAGTGAAAAGGTCCAGAGAATGCAGCGGTCCTCCATGCGCTCACCGCGCATGTCGACCTGCACGTCACGCCCATGACTGCCCGACAACACGACACCTGGATACTCGGCCACACCGAGTGCCGGTACAGGAATCTCGTGGGCCGCCGCAACTGACGATCCGGGCGCCGAAGCCTGGATGTCGAGAAGCGGCACATCGGTCAGTTCGCCCGGCGCGTAACCCAGCAGCTTGTGAGCGTCTTCGTCGGCCCAGAGAATCCGCCCGTCGCAAACCTTGAAGTGACCGGCGACGACGC
>JAZKDL010000153.1:0-4015 GCA_040387575.1 Pseudomonadota bacterium | reverse complement strand
CACGCGCTCGCCCCTCATGGTGAACCCGACGTACTGATGATGAAAGCGGAACGGCTCGCCGAAGTCCTTTTTCTGCGGCATTCTCAGGCCCATTTTCCGGCGTGCCGCGAGCATGCCGGGCAGCGCAGCTTCGGCCTCGGCCGCAATGCCACTGTGCCAGTCGACCACGGTGCCGAAGATGTCGAAAGCAATGACCCGCAGGTCGTCGATGTCGAGTGCCTCCGTCATGTTCAACGCGGCAGCGCGGTGGCTTCTCGGGCCAGTCGCTCGATGCGTGCCCAGTCGCCGTCGCGGATCGCGTCGGTCGGCACGATCCACGAACCGCCGACACACGCCACGTTCGACAGCGCGAGGAATTCGACGGCATTGCCCGCATGGATGCCGCCGGTCGGGCAGAAGGTGACATCGCCGAACGGGCCTTGCCATGCCTTGAGCATCGGCAAGCCGCCGGCCTGCAGCGCCGGGAAGAACTTGAGCTGGTTGTAGCCGTCTTCCTGCGCCATCATGATTTCGCTGCCGGTGGCCACGCCGGGCAGCAGCGGCAAGCCGAGGTCGCGGCACGCCTTGCCGACCGCCGATGTGTAGCCCGGGCTCACGCCGAACTTCGCACCCGCCAGCACGGAGGCTTGCGCGTCGGCGGCACTGCGGATCGTGCCGGCACCGGCGACGGCTTCGGGCACTTCCTTGGCGATGGCCTCGATGCATTGCAGCGCCTGCGGCGTGCGCAGCGTGACCTCGAGCATGCGGATGCCGCCGGCCACCAGCGCGCGCGCCAGCGGCACGGCATGGGCCACGTCGTGCAGCACGATCACCGGGATCACCGGCGCGTCGCGCATCACGTCGAGGGCGGTCAGTTTGTCGTTCACAGCCATGAGCAGGCTCCTTCTTCAGCAGTCAATGCATTGCGGCGCATGCCGGCGAACAGTTCGCGGCCGAGGCCGCGGCCATCGGCAGCGCGTTGTTCTTCGGGAATGGTTGCGGTTTCGCGCGCGGCCCATTCGTCTTCCGGCAGCAGCACGGTGAGCGTGCCGTCGACACCGTCGAGCCGGATCAGGTCGCCGTCGCGCACCTTGGCCAACGGTCCGCCCGCGGCCGCTTCGGGCGACACGTGGATGGCAGCCGGAATCTTGCCAGATGCGCCGCTCATTCGGCCGTCGGTGACGAGTGCGACGCGGAAGCCCTTGCCCTGCAGCACCGACAGCGGCGGCGTGAGCTTGTGCAGCTCGGGCATGCCGTTGGCCTGCGGCCCTTGCCAGCGCACCACGCAGACCACGTCGCGGTCGAGTTCGCCGGCCGAGAACGCCTTCTGCAGCGCGGCCTGCGAGTCGAACACCCGCGCAGGCGCCTCGATCACGTGGCGGTCTTCGGGCACCGACGAGATCTTGATCACGCTGCGGCCCAGGTTGCCCTTCAGCAGCTTGAGTCCACCGGTCGCGCTGAACGGCGCCGACACCGGGCGCGCCACCGCGTCGTTCTTCGAGGGCGCAGCCGGACTCCAGTGCAACGCGCCATCGGCCGCCTGCGCCGGAACATTGGCGAACTCGTGGATGCCGCCGGCGCGCACGGTGAGCACGTCGCCATGCATCAGCCCGGCGCCGACCAGTTCGCCGATCACGTAGCCCGGACCACCGGCGTTCTGGAATTCGTTGACGTCGGCGCTGCCGTTCGGATAGACCCGCGTCAGCAGCGGGATCACGTCGGACAGCGCGGAGAAGTCGTCCCAGTCGATCACGATGCCGGCCGCCCGCGCCACTGCGACCCAGTGGATCAGGTGGTTGGTCGACCCGCCGGTGGCCAGCAGCGCTGCCATGGCGTTGACGATCGCGCGCTCGTCGACCATCTCGCCGATCGGCGGGCACTGGAAAGGTTGCGCCGAAGCACGGCCGAGCACCGTGCGCACGGCCTCACGCGTAAGCGTTTCGCGCATCGCGTCGCCGGGCTGGATGAAGGCCGTGCCGGGCACGTGCAGGCCCATCGCCTCGAGCAGCATCTGGTTGCTGTTGGCGGTGCCGTAGAAGGTGCAGGTTCCAAGCGTGTGATAGGCCGCCATCTCGGCGTCCATCAGGCCCTGGCGGCCGACCAGGCCTTGCGCGGCCTGTTCGCGCACCTTGGACTTCGCGGTGTTCGACAGGCCGGAAGGCATCGGCCCGGCCGGCACGAACACGGTCGGCAGGTGGCCGAAATGCAGCGCGCCGATCAACAGGCCAGGCACGATCTTGTCGCACACACCGAGCATCAACGCGGCGTCGAACATGTCGTGCGTCAGCGCGATGGCGGTGCTCATGGCGATCACGTCGCGGCTAAACAGGCTGAGTTCCATGCCGGGCGTGCCCTGCGTCACGCCGTCGCACATTGCGGGCACGCCGCCCGCCACTTGCGCGGTGGCGCCGAGGCCGCGCGCCTCGTGTTTGATGATGTCCGGATAGCCCTGGTACGGCGCGTGGGCCGACAGCATGTCGTTGTACGCGGTGACGATGCCGATGTTCGGCCCACGCTCGGCCACGATGCGCAGCTTGTCGGAGGTCGGCACGCCGGCCACCGCGTGCGCCACGTTGGCGCAGCCCATGCGGTCGGAGCCGCGGTCGCGGGCGCGGATCTCGGCCAGTTGCTTCAGGTAGCTGTCGCGGGTGCCGCGGCTGCGCTCGCGGATGCGGTCGGTGACACGTTCGACTGTCGCGTGGGTGTTCGTCATCTTGGGTGTGGGGGACCTGCGCGAGCGGCACGGGCTCTGCGCTGAAATGTTACTCCGCGGCCGTGTCGGCGCGGGCGTCGACACGCGCTGTTTCCGTCAATACGGATCGGGGATCGGCTCGATGCGTCCGAGCAGGAACACGAAGGCCAGGATGCCGATCAGCAGGATGCCGCCGGCCAGCAGGAACGCGTTGCCGAACGAACCGGTCGCGCCGACGATCACGCCGGTGGCGATCGGGGCCGCGGCACCCATCAGGTTGTTGCCGAAGTTCATCAGCCCGCCGACCGTGCCGACACCGCCCTTGGGCGCGATCAGCGAAGGCAGCGACCAGCCGACCGGCGCCGCCGCGGCCAGTCCACCGAGCGCGATCGAGATCCAGACGATGGCCCAGACCGGATCGGTCGTCTGCGTCGCGCCGAACACCGCCAGACCCAGCACCATGCCGCTGACCAGCACGGTCTTGCGCACCGTCGACTCTTCGTGGCCCTTGGCGATCAGGCGGTCGATCAGCCAGCCACCGACGAACAGGTCGGTCAGCGTGGCGACCATCCAGGGAATGGCAGCGAAGCCGGCCGACTTCAGGATGCTCATGTGCATCGTCTGCACCAGGTAGCCGGGCAGCCAGGTGAGGAACAGATAGAAGGAATAGCCGTAGGCCGCGAAGCCGAGGATCAGGCCCCAGACCTTGGGCTGGCGCAGCAGGTAGCCGAGCATGCCGCTCGCGCCGCCCGGCGGTGCGCCTTCGGGCGCGGCACCGCCTTCGACGATGTAGCGGCGCTCGATGGCCGACAGCTTCGTGTCCTGGCTCGGATCGCGGTAGATCAGCAGGAAGGCGAAGAAGTAGGCCAGGCTCATGCAGGCGCAGATCGCGAAGCCCCAGCGCCAGCCGAAACCGACCACGACGAATGCGACCAGCGGCACGCCGATCACGTTCGAGAACTTGGCCGCGGCGTCGAACAGCGCGGTGGCGAAGGCACGCTCGCCGCGCGGGAACCAGTAGCCGGTGGCCTTGGAGCTCACCATGAAGCCCGGCGCCTCGGCCACGCCCAGCAGCATGCGCGCAGCGAAGATGCCGGCCCAGCCGCCGGCCAGCGCCGTCACGCTCGACGCGATGGCCCAGCAGAACGCACCGATGCGTCCGATGCGCGTCGGGCCGTAGCGGTCGAGCAGCATGCCGCCCGGCACCTGCAGCAGCGCATAGGTCCAGAAGAAGGCCGACAGGAACAGGCCTATCTGCTCGGGCGACAGGCCGAATTCCGCCTGGATCTGTGGTGCCGCCACCGACAGGCTGATGCGGTCCAGGTAGTTGACCAGGACGCCGAT
>JAZKDL010000152.1:0-6369 GCA_040387575.1 Pseudomonadota bacterium | reverse complement strand
CTTGCAACGCGGCGATCTCGCGTGCGATCTGGGCGTAGGTCTTCGTCATGAAGTGGTCTCGAAGGATGAAAAGCGCAATTCTAATTGGCTCGCGAGAATTGGCTATTTCTTCGAGATTTATGCCAATGAATAAATCGACTTCATCATTGGTAATCAGGTCCGTCAGATCCGGCAGAGGCAGAGCCATCATTGCCAAATCGGAAACGCCATGTCTCCAAATGCGCAGCGCCAATCGCTTCGCGGAGGACTACGCTTGGACTCATGCAAGCCAACGGCTCGCACTCAATCAGGAGTTATCCATGTCCACATCGCTTCATTCCGAACACAGCAATCTTCTGCAAGCTCAGACGCTATCGACCGAACAGGCACATGCCTTGTCCGCCCGGCAATTGCCGGTGGCACTGACGATTGCGGCGATTTTCATGTCGGTACTCGGCATCGACGGCTGAGCCGGACATTGGCGGCGCACTCCCGCTAACTCGCTGATTCGGTGAATTCGGCTATTTCGAGATCACTGTGATTCGAGGGTTCGACAGATCGCTCACGATGAGTGGCGGTTTTCGGATCCGATGAAAGAAGGGTTCTTTGTATATGGATCCCGGCTTCGCCTGGGCAGCCGATGCCGCCGAGGGCTCGGGCGAACCCGGTTGCGCAGCGTCGCGCGCAACATCACACTGGCGCCGCACCGTGCATGCAAGCGATCGGCAGATCGCGCGCCAGGAGACCCCATGAAGACACTTGAAGACGAATTGGCCCAGTACGCGGCCTACCACCGGGACAGCCGCAACATCGCCACCCATTTCGTCGGCATTCCCCTGATCGTGCTGGCGGTCACCGTGCTGCTGTCACGCCCGTCCCATGACATCGCGGGCATCCCGTTGTCTCCCGCGCTGATCGCCGCGCTGGCCGCTTGCGCCTACTACCTGCGGCTCGACTTGCGACTCGGCATGCTGATGACGTTATTGATGGGGCTGTCGGTCTGGTTCGGCGCCTGGGCCGCCCGGCAGCCGACCGGCGCGTGGCTGGCGATCGGCATCGGCGGCTTCGTGGTGGGTTGGGTCTTCCAGTTCATCGGGCACGCCTGGGAAGGCCGCAAGCCGGCGTTCGTCGACGACCTGATCGGGCTGATCATCGGCCCGCTCTTCGTGGTCGCCGAGGCGCTGTTCACGCTGGGTTTCATGGCTGCGTTGCGCGAGCGGGTCGAGCAGCGCGCAGGCCACGTCCGTCGCGGCGCGCAGCTCACGCCGCGCTGAAACCGAAAAGGCGCGCCGGCGTCTCGAACATGATCCTGCGCCGGTCCTCTGCCGACGGCACGCTGCGCACGAACACGCTCAGCAGCGCGCCGTAGTCCAGGCGGCGGGTGGCGCGCACATGCGGCCAGTCCGAGCCCCAGATGCAGCGGTCGGCACCGAAGGTCTCGAGCAGCGTGCGCGTGAAGGGCAACGCGTCGGCGTACGGCAACGCGCGATGCGAGAACTTGTCATAGCCCGACAGCTTGACCACACAACGGCCGCTGTCCGCCAGGCGCAGCAAGGCCTGGAACCCGGGGCTCGCCAGGCCTTGCGCGAGGTCCGGCCGGCCGTGGTGATCGACCAGAATCTGCGCGCCGCAACCCACCAGCCGTGGCGCGAGTTCGGCCATCTGGTCGCCCTGCACCTGAACCTGCACGAACATGCCGAGCGCCGCAATGCGCGCCCACAATGCATCGGCATCGTCGTAGTGCGGCAGGCCCAGCAGCGCCATGTTGAAGGCGATGCCGACCACGCCCTGGGCCTGCAGATCCTGAAGCTGTGCCATGGACGCGTCGTTCTCGACCACCGCGATGCCCTTGAAGCGCCCGCTGTCGCGGCCGATCGCGTCGAGCATGCAGCGGTTGTCGATGCCATAGCCGGAGTTGGGGCCGACCAGCAGCGCGTGGTGCACGCCGTACGCCTGCATCACTTCGGAGAAGTAGTCGGCGGTGGCGATCTCGCCGCCGGCCGGTTCGTAGAACACGCCGGGCGTGTACGGAAAGGCTGCCGGATCGAAGAGATGGCAGTGGCAGTCGATCTTGGGGAGCGAGAAGATGGCGGTGTCCATGAGGGCGAAGGTTCGGAGCGGAATGCGCCGGGATTCTGACGCAGGATCTGACCGCTTTGCCCGCTTTGGCCTCTTTGCCCGCCTACGCAGCGTCCTCGAACCGCCCTGCCCGCTTCTCCATGCCCGCGCGCACCGCCTCACGCTGGTTCGGACTGCCGATGAGCTTTTGCTGCTCCACCGATTCGGCGATCAGCAGCGACGCGGCATCGCCATCGTGCGATTGGTTCAGCAAGCGTTTGGCGGCGCGCACCGCGTCCGGATTGCGCGCCGCAATGCCGCGCGCGAAGGCCAGCGCCTCGGCCAGCGGGTCGGCGCAGACGCGCGTGCCAAGACCGATGCGGCACGCCTCTTCCGCGCCCACGACGCGCGCGCTGAAGACCAGCTCGCGCGCGACATCGGCGCGCAGCAGTTCGCGCAGCAAAGGGATGCCCGCCATGTCGGGCACCAGGCCCCACTGCATTTCCATTACCGACATGCGTGCGTCCGCCGCAAGCAGACGCACGTCGGCGCCCAGCGCGATCTGCAGCCCGCCGCCATAGGCCACGCCGTGCACGGAAGCGATCACCGGCACCGGCAGTTCGTGCCAGAGCCATGCGACCTGCTGCGCCTGGTTCGCCAGGCCATGCGTGCGCGGCAGCAGATCGACCAGACCTTCGGCCACCACGCCGCCTTCGCTCATGCGACCGAAGCTCGCCATGTCGAGGCCGGCGCAGAAGGCCCGGCCTTCCCCATGCAGCACGACGGCACGCAGGCCCGGCATGGCGTGCAGCCGCTCGCCCACTGCGACGATGCCGGCAAACATGGCGGCATCGATCGCGTTCATCTTGTCGGGCCGTGACAGCCGTACTTCGGCGACACCGTCGTCGCCCATCTGCAGGGTCACGCGGTCACGGAAGGTCTCGGACTCATGCATGTTTCGTCTCCCATGAAGGTGGTCAGGGCGGCGATATTCCCATGCGTCACCTGAGGCTGCGGGTCACCGGCGCGACGCCCTATGCCGCGTTGCATCACAACCCGCGCGCGATGACTTCCTTCATGATTTCGTTGGTGCCACCGTAGATGCGCTGCACGCGCGCGTCGGCGTACATCCGCGCAATCAGGTATTCGTTCATGTAGCCGTAGCCACCGAAGAGCTGCAGGCACTCGTCGATCACGCGACCCTGCGCTTCCGAGGCCCACAACTTCGCCATCGATGCCGTCACGGTGTCGAGCGTGCCTGCCACGAGTTGCTCCACGCATCGGTCGATGAACGCGCGGCCGACCTGGATCTGCGTCGCCACCTCGGCGAGCTTGAACCGTGTGTTCTGGAGATCGGCGATCGGCTTGCCGAAGGCCCGGCGTTCGCGCACGTGGTCGAGCGTGGCCTGGTACGCACCCTCCATGGCGGCCAGCGCGGTCACGCCGATGATCAGCCGCTCGTAGGGCAGGTCGCCCATGAGCTGGAAGAAGCCCAGCCCCTCCGCGCCGCCCAACAGCGCGTCGGCCGGCACGCGTACACCGTCGAAGAACAGCTCGGACGTGTCCTGCGCCTTCAGGCCGATCTTGTCGAGCACACGACCGACGCTGAAGCCCTTGCAGTCCGCGGTCTCGACGATCAGGATCGACATGCCGCGCGCGCCCTGCGCCGGATCGGTCTTGGCGACGACCAGCACCACGCCGGCCAGGAAGCCGTTGCTGATGAAGGTCTTGGACCCGTTGATGACATAGCCCTCGTCCGTTTTGTCGGCACGGGTCCGCACCGCTTGCAGGTCGGAGCCGGTGCCCGGTTCGGTCATGGCGATGGCGCCGACCAGTTCGCCGCGCGCCATGCGCGGCAGATAGCGGCGCTTCTGCGCATCGGTTCCGTGGTTCAGGAAGTAGTGCGCCACGATGCTGTGCACGCTGCTGTTCATGCCCGTCAGCGCGCGTCGCGCCATTTCCTCCTGGATGACGGCCTCGTGGCGGAAATCGCCACCGCCCCCGCCGAACTCCTCAGGAATGTCGGCGCACAGAAAGCCGAGTTCGCCGGCTTTGCGCCAGAGCGCATGGCCGACGTGGCCGCGCTGGCGCGCCGCCTCGTCGTGCGGCTGCATTTCGGTGTCGATGAAGCGCACCACGTTGTCGCGGAACAGCGCGAGGTCGCCGTCGCTCCACGACCGGCTGAGATCGATGGACATATCACTTTTCCTTGTCTGGCAGCGACGACTTCCGTGCGCTGTTCACGATGCACCGATCTTCGCGCGGCACTCATCGAAAACGCATCGTCGGAACGGACGAGCTATGCATTGCGGACGCGACCGCGCCCGCCCCGCTGTCCGATCAGACCAGTTGCTGCTGGATGCCGGCTTCGATCGGCGGCACGTTCCAGGCCGCGCCATAGGTGGCTTCGGCGTAGGCCTGCACGACCTTCGAACCGAGCAACCCATGCAACACATCGCCCTGTGCGGCCCGGCGACTGATGACCGGGCTCAGCAAGCTCTTGGCAGCCAGGTCCTGCAGGGCACGGTCGACCCAGAGCTGACGACGCGGCGCATCGAGGCTTTCGACTTCCGCGCGAATCGCACGGATGCGCTGGCTGAGCCAGCTGTCGTCGGGCACCGGCGCGGGACGCGCCGCGAACGGCTGTGCCGCGGGGACTGCCATCGGCGCCGCCGGGGCTGTGTCGGCCGCACCGTCGGTACGCGCCGGTTCGGCCACCTCATCGGACGCATCCGCGTTGCGAAGCAGCGAGCGCAAATAGGAATAGGCGTTGTCGACACGCCGCAGGTTGCCGTTGGCAGCCCGCCGCTCCAATGCATCCAGCTTCTCGCGCACCGCGGGTTCGCCAAACTCCTTGACCAGCGCATCGAGCTTGATTTCGCGGATGCCGAGCGTTTCGGCGCGCAGCGTCAGGTTGGCGTCCACCGGATCGCGTGTGCCGCTTCGCGCCGGCGCCTTGATCTTCTTGCGCACTGCGAACTGGACCTCGTGGACCACGCGTCCCCGCTTGTGTTCGATCAATTCGATCTCGAGGTCGGTCTCGAGATTGATCTCGGCCACCGCTTCCTTGATGCGCTCATTCTTGAACTTGCGCCATTCACGGCGATCGCCGCCAGGCATGTTGCTCAGCGCGTCGGTCCACCAGGCAATCGGCTTGCGGCTGGTCACGCCGCCGGGGTTGTCGCGGTAGCGCACACAGATTTCGTACAGCGCGATGCCGGCATAGGTCCCGAGCTTGGCCAGGATCTCGAGATCGATGCGCGCCCAGCGCGACGGATCGCGCAGCACGGCCATGATGGACGGCGGAAACGACCAGCCAACCCAGTTCTCGCCACGCCGAACCTCGAGCACGACTTCCGACAGCATGGAGAAGCCACGCCACTTGACACCGTCCCCTGGTGCGGTGGATTCCCAGTCCACCTCCAGGCTCCTCATTTCGCTCAGATAGCGCTTGGCCGCCGTGCGATCGTTTCCGGCCGATCCAGTGGTCCGCAGGATCGCAGCAAGTGGCGCCTCGAAAAGGAAGTCGGCTGGAGGCATGGCATCCAACGCATCGAGCCGCGCCTGCGACACCTGCAGCAGCACCGTATAGATACGCCTGGCAGTGAGCGTCACCCGCGCCGAACGCGGAACCATCACGATCATTTCGTGTGGCTTGCGGAGTTCGACGTTTTCTGGCGTCCCCTCCGCGGCGGCAAATACGGCGTCGCCGATCGCTTTGTTCATCCACCGATCATATGTCCGGCGCCGTTTGGACACAACGTAGCGCGCCGGCAGCCTGATCAGGGCGCGTAGAACACGGACGTTTGGCGTTTTTGGTCGTCCGGCTGGCCGGTTAGAACGCGGACGGATGGCTGTTTCAGGCGACGTGCACCGGCACAAATGCCCGCGTAGAACACGGACGGCAGCACCAATGTGACGATTTTTGTGCCGATGTGGGCGCTTTTGGGGTTGGGGATAACTTACCCACAGGACCGCGTAGGATGCGGACGACTGCCGCGTAAACCACGGACACAAGCGAGTAGATCACGGACAGTTCTGGTTACGGTCCGGACGTCTTGCGCGAAATAATTTCCGTAAGTCTTTGATAACAAAGAGAAAAATCGATATTTTGAGATTCGCTAATCTTTTAAAGAAATCTAAGATTTCTCTTAATCTCGAGAGGATTGAGTTAGAAAATAGTCGGGAATCGGACTTCCTGTAAGCCGCTGCCTGGATCACGGCGCCGTTGTCGGCCAGAGCAATCGTTTTTTCGCATGTGCTGTGCATAATCGCACGACATTGAAACTTCGAAGGCAGACACGTGGACATCAAACAGACGATCAAACGGCA
>JAZKDL010000151.1:0-8369 GCA_040387575.1 Pseudomonadota bacterium | reverse complement strand
ATGATCATCTTCATCATCGCCTCGGGCCTCACGCTGATCTTCGGCCTGATGGACGTGCTCAATTTCGGCCACGGCGTGTTCATCGCGCTGGGCGCTTTCGTCGCGAGCACGGTGCTCGGGCTGATGGGCGACTGGACCGGTTCCGGCGAACTCTGGCGCAATCTGGTCGCCGTGTTCCCCGCGATGCTCGCGGCGATGGCGGTGGCCGGCGCGATCGGCCTGGCCTTCGAGCGCTTCATCGTGCGGCCGGTGTACGGCCAGCATCTGAAACAGATCCTGATCACGATGGGCGGGATGATCATCGGCGAGGAGCTGATCAAGGTCATCTGGGGCCCGGCGCAGATTCCGCTGCCGTTGCCCGAGGCGCTGCGCGGCTCGGTCTTCGTGGCCGATGCCGCGATCAGCAAATACCGGCTGCTGGCCGTCGGCGTCGGCGTGCTGGTGTTCGGCCTGCTGGCCTGGACGCTGGGCCGCACCAAGATCGGCCTGCTGATACGCGCCGGCGTGCAGGACCGCGAGATGGTCGAGTCGCTCGGCTACCGCATCGGCCGGCTGTTCGTCGGCGTGTTCGTGGTCGGCAGCGCACTGGCCGGCCTGGGCGGCGTGATGTGGGGGCTGTTCCAGCAGAACCTGATTCCGCAGATGGGCGCACAGGTGAACGTGCTGATCTTCATCGTGATCATCATCGGCGGCCTCGGCTCCACGGGCGGCGCGCTGATCGGCGCCTTGCTGGTCGGCCTGATGACCAACTACACCGGCTTCCTGGTGCCCACCCTCACGCAGTTCGCGAGCATCTTCCTGATGGTCGCGGTGCTCCTTTGGCGTCCGCAGGGCGTCTATCCGGTTGCGAGCCGCTGATGCTGAAACGACTCCTCTCCAACGACACGCCGCGCAGCCGCCTGCTGGCCTTGCTGCTCGCCGTGGTCGTCATCGGCCTGGCCTTTGCGCCGTTCATCTTCCCGGGCGTCAAGGCGCTCAGCGTGGCCGCCAAGATCCTGGTGTTCATCGTGCTGGTGGCCAGCTTCGACCTGCTGCTGGGCTACACCGGCATCGTGAGCTTCGCGCACACGATGTTCTTCGGCATCGGCGCCTACGGCATCGCGATCTCGGCGACGCGGCTCGGTTCGGGTTGGGGCGCGCTGCTGATCGGCCTGGGCGCATCGTTGCTGGTTTCGCTGGTGCTGTCCTTCGCGATCGGCCTGTTCTCGCTGCGGGTGAGGGCGATCTTCTTCGCGATGATCACGCTGGCCGTGGCCTCGGCCTTCCAGACGCTGGCATCGCAACTGTCGGACTTCACTGGCGGCGAAGACGGCCTAACCTTCAAGCTGCCCGAGCTGATCTCGCCGAGCTTCGAGTTCTCCGAAGACCCGTTCCTCGGCGTGTCGCTCGATGGCCGGCTGCTCTGCTACTACCTGCTGTTCGTGGTGGCGGTGCTGCTGGTGCTGGCGCTGCTGCGCATCGTCAACTCGCCCTTCGGCCGCGTGCTGCAGGCGATCCGCGAAAACGAGTTCCGCGCCGAGGCGATCGGCTACCGCGTGGTGGTCTACCGCACGACCGCCGCCGTGCTGTCGGCGCTGTTCGCCACGCTGGCCGGCGCGATGCTGGCGATCTGGCTGCGCTACAACGGGCCGGACACCTCGCTGAGCTTCGAGATCATGATCGACGTGCTGCTCATCGTGGTCATCGGCGGCATGGGCACGGTCTACGGCGCGGTCATCGGCGCCACGCTGTTCGTGATCGCGCAGAGCTACCTGCAAGACCTGCTGCGCCTGGGCAGCGAGGCCGCGAGCGGCCTGCCGTGGCTCGCCGCGCTGCTGTCGCCCGATCGCTGGCTGCTGTGGCTCGGCGTGCTGTTCGTGCTGTCCGTCTATTACTTCCCGACCGGCGTGGTCGGCCGTTTGCGCGCGAGGGCTGCACGATGACCGCACCGACTTCCAATTACGCCCAACTGCTGGGCCGCGAGATCCATTGGATGGACTGGGGTCCGGCCGACGGCCCGACGGTGATCGCCTGGCATGGCCTGGCGCGCACCGGCCGCGACATGGACGAGCTGGCCGAGCACCTGTCCGGCCACGGCTTTCGCGTGATCTGCCCGGACACCATCGGACGTGGCCTGAGCCAGTGGAGCGCGTCGCCCGACGACGAGTACCAGCTGTCGTTCTACGCGCGGCTGGCCGATGCGCTGTGCGACGCGTTGCAGCTTCAGCGCGTGCACTGGGTCGGCACGTCGATGGGCGGCGCGATCGGCACGGTCTGCGCGTCGGGGCTGATCGTGCCGGCGATGAAGGCGCGCATCGCGAGCCTGGTGCTCAACGACAACGCGCCGGAACTGGCGGCCGACGCGATAGCGCGCATCAAGTCCTATGCGGGCAATCCGCCGGCGTTCGACACCGTGGCCGAACTCGAGGCCTTCTTCCGCACCGTCTACAAGCCCTACGGCTGGCTCAGCGATGCGCAATGGCTCCGGCTGACCGAGACCTCGACGCGCCGTCTGCCCGATGGCCGCGTGACGCCGCATTACGACCCTGCCATGGTGCGGCAGTTCACCGCGCACGACGACGACTACCTGATTTGGCCGCACTACGACGCGATCGAGGCGCCGGTGCTGATCCTGCGTGGCGAGGATTCCGATCTGGTGCTGCCGGAGACAGTCGACGAGATGCGGCGCCGCGGACCTGGTACTGCGGGTCGGCTGCAAGTGATCGAGGTGCCGGACTGCGGACATGCGCCAGCGCTCAACGTGCCGTCGCACCTGGACCCGATCGAGGCCTTCATCCGCGCGGCCGGTATCTAGCCGGCCCGGCATCGAGGCGACGCCTGACCGTCAGCGCCGCAGCGCATCCTGCGCGCACTCGGCGGCGGCGCGCGGACCCGCCTCGTCGAGCAGGTTGTGGAATTCGGGTGGCGAGGCCGGCGCGGCCTTCAGCGTGGCGTCGTGCCCCGCGGCGCGCAGCGCATCGACGAACTTCTGCTGCAGCGCGAAGGGCGTGTTCCGGTCGTCCGGACTGCCGATCAGCAGGATGCGGCGCCGCGCATCGGGCGCCACGCCGCCGACATGATCGAGCGGGTCGTAGATGTTGCGGCTGCCCGTGGTGTCGGTCATGCCGCCGTTGGAATGGCCCAGCATCCGTGCGCGTTCCAGCAGCGAGAAGGCGCCCGACGTCAGCACCGCGCAGGCGACGTCCGTACGCCCCAGCGTCAGCAGCGCGGCACCGGCCGTCGCGCCGCCGCTGTGGCCGACCAGCACGATGCGGCCGATGCGCTGCGTGCGCACCAGCGCATCGACGGCGGCATCGAGCGTCTGGAACTCCAGCGGCTGCCGCCGCGCGCGGTGATCGCCCGACGACCCGTAGGTGCCGGGCCGGGCGACGAACACCCACGGTACGCCCGCGCGCCGTGCGAGCCGCTCGGCGTCGCGCGTGCGGTCTGCGACCGTGTTCTGCGGGATGCGCTCTGGCGGCAGCTTCATCACGTCGTCGCGGTCGCCCGAGAACTGGACGATCGCGACCGGCGCGCCGTACAGCGTGCCGCCGCCGAAGTAACGGATGCAGGCCGGCTTCTGCAGCCGGTCGAGCCACAGATAACCGGGCTGATCGGGGCAGGCCGCGCGATCGGCCGGCTGGTTCCAGAGCAGCGGCGTGTCGGGCGGTGCGGCCTGCGCGAACGCAGCCGCCGGGCCGGCAAGCAGCAGCGCGAGCGCCGCGCGAAGGAGGGTGGTGCGCATGCCGCTGATTTTCATCGCGTTGCTGGCCGATCGTCGGATGTCAGAGCGTGCGCAGCTGCCGCGCGATGTCGCCGAAGTCGGACTGCACGCGGTCGCCCTTCAGCAGCAGCAGATCGCCGTCCCGGAGTTCGTCTGCAAGATAGCGAACCACTGCCTCGGCGGTCTCGAAATGCGGACCCAGGCGATCGGCCGGAAGCGCCTCGCGCAGCCAGTGCATCTCGTCGCCGTGGGTCAGCACGCACTCGATGCGTGACGCCAGCAGCGGCTCGGCGAGGCTGCGGTGCATCGCTTCGGCGTTCCGACCCAGGTTCACGATGCGGCCGAGCACCGCGATGCGCCGCAGCACCGGCGCCGCGGGTGCTGGCGCCTGGTAGCGGCTCGTGTAGTCGAAGGCGTTGATCATCGACAGCACCTCTGCGTTCCAGCTGTCGTCGATCAAGGTGGCCGTGACGCCCTTGCGGGTGTGAAGCTCGGAATGCGCAAGCACGGCGTGGGGCAGCCTGACCGACGCCATGCGGCCGGCCGCGTCCCGCACGTCGAAACCCATGGCGTGGACCGCGGCCAACGCCATCGCGGCATTGCGTACCAGCCCCGCACTCGCCACCGGAAACATCCCATCGACTGCCAGACCGCACACCGACAGCCGTACGCGGCAGCCTTCCGGCGTGGCTTGCATGTCGAGAATGCGAACGTCCGCGCGCGTCGAGGTTCCCACGATCAGACGGTCCGTCGCCCAGCGCGACGCGGCCTCACGCACCCGGTCGAAAGAGGGGATGTGCTCGCCGAAAATCGCGACCCCGCCGGGCAGCAGCCCCTGGAAGATCCGTGACTTGATGTCGGCCGTGCTCTCCAGCGTGCGGATCATGTCGGTCTGCGACAGTGCGATCTCGGTCACGATGCTGACGTGCGGCCGCGCCATGAGCGAGATCGGGCCCTTCGACATCCAGAGCGCACTCTGCGCCATCTCGAGCACGCAGACGTCGTCGTTCTCGGCCAGGCTGGCGAGCATGGCTGGAACGCCGACGCGCGAGTTGTAGTTGTCGATCGTGCTGAGCACCCGCGTGTCGGGCGGCAGCAGATGCGCCACAGTTGCCACCGTGGACGACTTGCCCGCCGTACCGGTCACCGCCACCACCTTGCCTTTGAAGCGCTCGCGGGCGGCGCGGCCCAGCGCAATGAGCGCGCCGATCGGGTCGTCGACCTGCAGCAACGGAAAGTCGGTGGCAAGGCCGTCCGGCACGTGCCGCACGATCGCACCCGCCAGGCACGGCTGGAGCTTGGCGATGAGTGCGTGGTGGTCCCACGCATTGAGGCGCGGTTTGCTGTAGTTCTCGTGCGTCTGCACGTCGCTTGCGCTGGCGGCGACGAACAGCGTCGGGCCGGTGCGCATCGCGACATGCGCGGGTCCGCGCACCACGGAGCGTGCAAACCAACCGGGCGCGGGCGGTACCAGCCAACGCCCGCCCGTGATCTGCGCTAGCTGATCGGCGCGCCAGGTCTTCGTCGGCGTTCCGTCACGGGACAGCAGGGGCAGTGGCAAAGGCACCGGCGTGTCCGCGGGTTGCGGTCCGGGCGACAACTGCAGCCGGCACCAGACCGGCAGCAGCGCCGGCGCTGCAATCGGCCCGTCGCCGATCACCTGCGCTTCCAGTCGCAGCACCTCGCTGACAAGAGCCGTCGATGGCGGGCGCACACCGCAACGGTCGCGGTAGATGACGCCCGGCTGCCAGCGGCTGGTCGGCCACATCCAGTCGCACGGATCGTGTTCGCTGTTGTCGCCCCACGGCGGCATGCGTTCGCCGAGCGTCGGCACGGCGCGGAATTGAAGGCGCAGATCGGCGCTCACCGGCGCGTCGGTGCACCAGTAGGAGTCGACCCAGAGCGTCTCACGGCGGTCCAGCGAGTCCGGCGTGCAACGCAGTCCGAGCAGCCGCAGCGGTCCGAACTGCAACGGCGCAATCCGCGCCTCTGCCGGAACCCGATCGATCGTCCAGTCGGCGCGAGTTTCGTTGCATGCAGGCAGATGGCGAGCCGGGCCGCGTTCCGCCAGCGGCAAGACCCGGGGCGCGGCCGGCCCGACGATCGGCGGCAGTTGCCGTGGGGGAGGGCGCAGTCGGATCACACAGGTGCCGCCTGGCTCGACCAGGGTCGGTGTGCCGAGCGCCTCACACTCGGCGGCCAGGCGCTGCGCCACGGCCTCGGCGTCGGCGTCGGCTGCGGAGCGTGACGCACTGCGGTCGCCATGCATCCGGATCGGGTGAAACACCACGCGTTCGACACCATAGGGCGTGACGTCGAGCGTGAATACGCCGCCATCGCTTGATGCGCCCGATGTGCCCGATGCCCCCGGGCGCGGCTCGCAGCAGAAGGCTCCAGCGTCGTACACGATCGGCCGCTCGCGATAGCGCGCAACGCCGCGCGGCGCATGGGACGAGGCGCCCAGCACGGCGTCGGCTCCGGCATCGATCAACGCCTGGCCAAGCGCGATCGTTTCTTCATCCGGCGCAGCAGCCGGGCGCCGGCGCCAGTGCACGGCCACCAGCACGACGTGGGCGCGCCGGTGCGCGGCATCGATCAGCGGCGTCATGATGTCGCGCCAGACGTCGGGCGACTGCGGTGGCAGCCACGCATGGCCTGGACGGTCTGGCAGCGCCGCGAAGCGTGGCTGCGTGGCGTCGACCGAGAACAGTGCGATGCGCACGCCGTTGACCAGCCGCACGACCGGCGTGAAGGCTGCTTCCGGCGTGGCGCCGCTGCCGGCCGCGCCGATGCCGGCCAGCTGCAGGTTGTGCAGGTTTTCGAGCAGTGCGTCCGGGCCGTAGTCGCCGCTGTGGCCGTTGGCTGTCGCGACGATGTCGATCGAGGCTTCGGTCAGCACCGCCGCCATTTCAGGACGTGCGCGGTGGTACGTCGGGGCGTTCTCGCCCTTGTCCACGCCGGCTTCGCCTTGCGTCGCGATGACGCACGCCAGGCTGGCGATGCGCAGATCGGCTTCACGCAGCGCGGCGATACCGCCAAGTACCCGCTGAGGGCCGCCGACCGCCCGCAGTTGGCCATGCAACCTGCCGCCGAGGTCGATGTCGCCGCCCCAGGCGATGCGCGCGCGCCCTGCGGCGGATGGCTGCGTGTCGGATGCGGTCGGATCTGAGGGCACGGCGGGAATGCTCGGTCGAGAGGAAGAGGCTGGAGGGTACGCGGCAAGCCTAGGACCGCTTACCTGACCGCCTCCTGTCTTCGCTGCGAGCGCCGTAGGACGCTGCCACGCAACGCCATTCGCGCAGCCGCGCTAGGATTCCGCCATGACCGATCTTTCAGCTTTTCCCATTACGCGCAAGTGGCCGGCCCTGCAGCCCGACCGCCTGCAGCTTTACTCACTGCCCACGCCCAACGGCGTCAAGGTCTCGATCATGCTGGAGGAGACCGGCGTGCCCTATGAAGTGCATCGCGTCGCCTTCGACAGCAACGACCAGATGTCGCCCGAGTTCCTGTCGCTCAACCCGAACAACAAGATCCCGGCCATCCTCGACCCGAACGGGCCGGACGGCAAACCGTTCGCGCTGTTCGAATCGGGCGCCATCCTGCTGTACCTGGCCGAGAAGACCGGCAAGTTCATCCCCAAGGACGCCGCCGGCCGCTACGAGGCGATCCAGTGGGTGATGTTCCAGATGGGCGGCCTCGGCCCCATGTTTGGCCAGCTCGGCTTCTTCCACAAGTTCGCCGGCAAGGCCTATGAAGACAAGCGCCCGCGCGACCGTTATGTCGCCGAGTCGAAGCGCCTGCTGGGCGTGTTGAACGGCCGGCTCGCCGACCGCGCCTGGATCCTGGGGGACGACTACAGCATCGCCGACATCGCAAGCTTTCCGTGGATCCGCAATCTGGTCGGCTTCTATGAAGCGGCCGAGCTGGTCGGCTTCGGCGATTTTCCGCATGTGAAGCGCGCGCTGGACGCCTTCGTGGCGCGTCCGGCGGTGATCGCGGGGCTGGCGATTCCGAAGGCGCCCTGAGCGTTGCGGCGGCGCCCAGCGGCACCGGTCGGTGCCGTCGGACGCCGTTCAGCGCCGGGATTTGGCGCCGAAGATCCCGCCCAGCACCCCGCGCAGGATCTCCTTGCCGACATTCGTGCCGATGGTCCGCACGGCCGACTTGGCCATGGTCTGCGCCAGGCCGTCGCGCTTGCCGCCACGCGGGCCGGTCGAGCCGAACAGAATCTCGTTGAGCCCGCCCATCAGCCCACCGCCGGACTCGTCCGCGGCCGGTGCGCTCGCCTTGCTGCCGGCTTTTCCGGTGGTCGTCGTTGGCGCATTCGGTGCGGACTCGGCGCGGCCCTTGAGCTTCTCGTAGGCCGATTCGCGATCGACGGTCTTTTCATAGACGCCCGCCACCAGCGAGTTCGCGATCAGCTGCTGACGCTGCGCTGGCGTGATCGGTCCGAGCTGGCTGGCCGGCGGCAGCACGAACACACGCTCGGTCACGCTCGGCCGGCCTTTCTCGTCGAGCAGGCTGACCAGCGCCTCGCCGACCGCCAGTTCGGTGATGGCCGCCTCGATGTCCAGCCCGGGCTTCGGCCGCATCGTGGTCGCGGTCGCCTTCACGGCCTTCTGGTCGCGCGGCGTGAAGGCGCGCAGCGCGTGCTGCACGCGGTTGC
>JAZKDL010000150.1:0-11131 GCA_040387575.1 Pseudomonadota bacterium | reverse complement strand
GGCCGCTCTCGGAACCGGCCACGGATTTCTCGCCGTTCGTCGGGACAGCCGGCGGGCGATTCACGCACTCGGCGCTGCGGAAGAACGTCGCGATGCGCTCCTCTTCGGACAGCAGGGTCAGCGGCGGCGGGGCGGATGCGGGGTTACCGCAGACGGTTGTTCTGGCCGCCCGGTTCATGCGCATTCGCCCGTGGCGTGCAGCGCAGCGACCTGCCTCTGGTGTTCCTCGATGCTGTCAGCGGGGGAAGAAAACTCGCCTATGGCACAGCCGCCACGTTTGCCGGTGGCCCAGTCATATTCCCAGACGATTGTCTCGGAGAACCGATGTCCGGCCTCGCACGAACTGTCGCGGGTGATCGTGGACACGAAGTAGCATTGCTCGCCGTGCCAGACGTAGGTTTTGATATCGCGGCTGTCTGACATCACGGCTGCTCCACGAAGCGGACGACATCCCAGCCCGGAGGACGCAGGAGGTCTTTGGAATCGAGGTCGTCGTAAATTGCCCGTCGCGCGCCTGTTTCGTCGTACACCGCCAACAGTTCGCGCGGCTTTTCCACGGTGTCGGTATAGAGCGATGTATCAGCTTTGATCTCAGTCATTGTCGTTCTCCTCGTCATCGGGTTGGGGTGTGTCGTCCTCGGCCTTCGCGGTCAGCGCGGCGCGGGCGTATTTCTCCAGCGTGTGCATCAGTCGCGTGCCAATGGTCTCCCAGTGGGCTTGCGAGATTTCCGGCTGATTCGCCGATGCGATCGCGCTGGCGATATCGATCAGGATGTGGCTTTCGTCGGCCTCGCGGAACGCTGCCTTGATCGAATCGCTCAGCGCCTCGCGGATCACGTCGCTGTCCTGCATCCCCTGGGCCACGGTCGCGCGGATCTGGTCGTCGCGGGTCATGTCGTCGCCCCTTCGGCTTTGGCGATGTTCTTGATCACCGTCCGGCACACCTGATCGTACGCGGTGGCCATCTGCTCGTATGTCGGCCCGCTCGGATACATCCTGCCGTAGAAATCGCGCTGCCCCTCAGTGCATTGGCCCAGAAGCTCCGCGATCTTTGCCAGCACCACGCCCCTGACGAAATCTTTGTAGACCGGAAATTCAGACATTGCCCTTCCCCTTGGAGAGATCGCCGATCAAGCCGAACACCGCCGCGCGCTGCTCTTCCGTCTTGCCGCTCCACATGCCCTCGACGTTCTGCCGGCAGCCCTGATCGCTTGCGCCACTGGGGGCCATGCAAAGGCGGGCGCCATCGCAGCCGCAATCGGGGAAGCAGCAGTTGTCGAACTGGGCCTCGGTGTTTCCGTAGTCGTCCACTTCGAGCCCGCAATCCGGGCAAACCGCACCCGTGAAGTCGAGATGGTCGATGCACTTCGCCACGGCAGCCATCAGCGCGCCCCTCCGACCGCACGGCAGGCGGCAGCCCGGGCGTTCTCGTACAGCGAGCGGCACTCGTCGACCGACAGCCGGCAATAGGACGGCGTGTAGGGCGCTGAGCGGGCCTCGCGGATGTAGTGGGTGCGAAGGTGGCGCAGGTGCAGCAGCGGGTCGCTCAGGGCCGGATAGCCGGTGTAGCGCGCGCCAGCGACGCGGGAGGAAACGCCGGTCCCCTGGCACTCGGCGCAGCACTGGCCGGACGGCTCCCAGCGATCGACGTCGGTCTGGCGGTCGCCTGCGTACCCGCTGCCTTCGCAGTAGTAGCAGGGAACTTCGGTGTCGCTGGCGGGCGCAGTGCCCGCGGTGTCGGTGTTCATGGTTTGCCCCTTGTGCCCTGTGGTGAATCTTGCCCTGTCCATAAGTAAAACGCAGGTTGCTGGAAAAGCGGACAGGCAGCCGACGAACGGCGCATCAGCCAAAAAAAAGACCCCCTACCGAGGGCACGATAGGGGGTCCGGGGAGGGCACAAGCGGGAGGGGAAGCCCGGTCTCTTGCGCCAGCGGCTCGGGGCCGCTACTGTTGTCGGGCGAGGAACAACAGGTGTGAGGATGGTCTGGGAACCCATCCGTAAAGTCAAGGCGCTTCTGCCAAGACCCCCACGCCTGTATTCACCGCCCACCGCACAGGGTCGGGTAACGAGCAGCCGTGCGCGTGGACAGCGTTCCACTGTGGGATAGCCCCTGAGACAGAACGGCGAGTCGGAGTGAGTGCGACGCGCGGGGCGACAAGGTACTCATCTGCATGACGGCTCCGAAGCGAAGCCCCAGCAGGACAGTTTCTCAGGCTAGCCTTGGGATGCTTCCTGCTGCCTCACCAAAGCGAATCCCATGGAAAGCACTCTAGGAAATAGCTCTTACATGCTTGTCCGGTATTTAGAACAACTCGCGTTTACCACTGCATGACCCGAAAATGCCCGCACTGCAAAGAGTCATTCCAGCCGAAAACAGGCGCGGCCAATCGTGCCGACAAGCTGGGCGTGCCGATCTACTGCAGCCGTGCATGCTCAGGTCTGGCGAGGCGGGTCAGCCGGTCGACCGAAGAGAAGAAGGCGGCGAAGGTCGAGTACGACCGGAAGCGGCGGGAGGCTCTGGGCGACCGATTGAGGGCGGAGAAGCGCGCGGCCTATTACGCGAACCACGGCGCCAATTTGGCGAAGCAGGCCGAACTGCGCAGGCGCGATGGCGAATACGAAAAGCACCTTGAATACCTGCGCACGCCCAAGTACCGCGCCAAGAAGAGACAGTACGACGAAGAGTTACGCAAGGCCGAGTATGGCGAGTTCGCCGAAACGTGGCGGCTGCTGCTGGACTTGGAAAAAGAGATTCGCTCGCAGCAATCCAGCTATGAGCGTCGCAAAGCCAGGGGCTACTACACCCGGGCATCTATCAACAGACGGAGAGAACTATGCAAGCTCAAGACGAACTCAACGCGGGCAATCTGAAAGCGGCTTTGTGGGACACGCTGAAGGATCTGCGCGCCAACAAAATCCAGCCCGGCCACGCGGATTCGGTGGCATCACAGGCGCGCGAGATTCTGCGCACCGTGCGCACGCAGCTGATGGTGACCCAGCAGGCGAAGCGCCCGGTGCCGTTGGACTGCATCAACTTCGCGGAGAAATAAGCGAAGTCGGTGGGCGGTGTCGTCATGCACGCGCCGCCCCGTTCAACCAGTACCAACCCGGAGAAAACCATGACTTTCACCCTTGAACTTTGGATGCTGATCCCCGCCGGCATGATCATCGCGGCCATCGTGCTGATTATTCTCGGCGAACAGGAGAGCGGAATGCTCGGCGGAATATTCCATGGCCTCGCTGCGTTCGCGCTGATCTTCATGGCCGCTGCCTTTCTGCTTGGCAGGTGGCTCGCATGAATCTCGGCGCGGCGGTCAAGAAAGTCGCAAAGGAAGCTGGCGGCATTCGTGCGCTGGCCCGCGCAACGGGGCTATCCGCGCCCTACGTCTGTCGGCTGGCCAACGGCGAGAAGTGCGACCCGTCTGACGATGTTCTGGGCCGGCTGGGCCTTACCCGGACGATCGATTACAAAATCACATCCAACCCGAAGAAATGACGCTGGCCGCTCCCTGACCGAATCCGCGTTTGACTGAGAACACACACCACGAGGGCGAGACGATGAGCAAGGGCAGCAAAACCAAAGCAGGCGAAAAGACGCGCAAGGTATCTGGGAGAAAGATCAGCGTTGCCCTCGACGAGCGCAGAACGGTGTCGATTTTCCGGGCGGATGGCGGTCAAGGCATCGTCATCACTGGCGCGACCGAAGGGCAGGAGCCCCAGTCGATCAGCTTTTCCGAGGAGGCCTTTGCTGCGATCGTGGCCATGTACGAAGAACTGCTGAAAGAATTCGTCGTGTGGACGGTGAAACTGAAAGAGGCGGACAAGTCATGACCCGCAGCGAATACACCCAGCACGCCGACCCGGCAGTGCGCAGGCGCGTGACGATGAGGCTGGTGAGGCTGCCGGCGGGCGTCAACGCTCTGCACTGCGCGGACGGCAAGATCAACGGCGAGGACGTGCTGCTACTGTTCACGACGGACGGACTGTATTCGGTCCGCGACGGGGTGGCGCACAAGTGCCCGGAGACGCCGGCCCGGCCGTTCCGCTCCACGGACAGGGACTACCGCCCCCTCTGGATCGCGCTGGTGGGCGTGGCGACGCTGGTTGCGCTGTGGCGGACGCTGTGAGGTCGTTCACCCGAACCCGTTACGGCTGCGACTTCTGCAAAAAGGTCGGCGGGAGCAGGCACCACATGGCCAGGCACGAAGCAGGCTGTACCAACAATCCGAACCGGGTCTGCAAGATGCACCTGTTTGCGACCGGAGACGAGCAAGCCCCGAACACCGGCGAATTGCTCGCGGCTCAGGCGGAGGGCGGCTACAAGCGAGTGTGCGAGATCACCGGCAACTGCCCGGCCTGCAAGCTCGCTGCTTTCCGCATGGCGGTGATGCCGGCTTGGGACATCGAAATCGGGATTCCCGAAGATTGGGTGGCCTTCTCGTTCAAGGCCGAAAAGGACGCCGTGTGGGCCGAGCACAACAGCTCTATCGACGAATATCACGACCGCTGACCGGTTTCACCCGCCGTCCGCGTTTCATCAGGTACACCACAACAGCAAGGGGGCGTCGTGAAAATCTGGACGAACACCGAATTCGATGGTCACAGGCGGCCCATATTGACGGCGGCCGTATGCGTGGCAGAAAACGCAGTCGCCGCCGCCGCAATGCTGAACGACGATCTGGAGTCGCGAGGGCTTCCACGTTCCGCGACGCCGGGACAGTTTCAGCCGATGGCGATGGATATCACTCAATGCCGCATCCTGCTCGACGGGGATTACTGATGGACGGCTCGCTGAATATTCCCGAGCCGAATGCGGCGGCAGCACTGGCGAAGTTCGAGGCCTTTCTCGACGAGAATCCAGACATCGGCACCGTCTGGGCGCAGGACCGCGGCGACACGCTGATCCGGGCCATGAAGGCGCGCTACGCGGCGACGAAGCGGGGGCGGGAGGTTCAGCCGCTGCGCACGTTCGCGGCGTGGTGCGTGGCGCAGCCGGACCCGGACAAGCTGATCCCCGAAGAACACGCCGTGTTCCGCTGGGCGGACACCGAAGGCCTGCAGGAATACTTCTTGTATCTGGCATGGGCGTGGTTCAAAGCGACCTACACGAAGGGCAGTAGCAAGGGCAAAAAGTACCGAGACTGGCCGGCGGTGTTCTACGACAGCGTGACGCGCCGCTACGCAAAACTATGGTTTTTCGACGGCGCCACGAACACATTCAAGCTGACGACCGAGGGCCAACTGCTGGCCCGCCGGTTCCCCGACGAGGATCGCAAGTGACCCGCGCGTATTTCAATGAATTCGATCCTTATGCGGCTCAGTGGCTGCGCAACCTGATCGCCGCAGGCCACCTGCCGGCTGGAGATGTGGATGAACGTTCCATCGTGGATGTGGCACCTGCCGACCTGGCCGGTTACGCCCAGTGCCATTTCTTCGCCGGCATCGGCGGATGGAGCCTCGCAACCCGACTCGCCGGCTGGCCCGACGACCGTGAGCTGTGGACCGGCTCCGCGCCGTGCCAGCCGTTCTCGGTCGCGGGACAGCAGCGCGGCACCGATGACGATCGGCACCTGTGGCCCCACCTGTTTCGCCTCGTCCGTGCCAGACGGCCCTCTGTCCTCATGGGAGAACAGGTTGCGGCAGCGGTTGGCAAGAACTGGCTCGACGGAGTGTTTTTTGACATGGAAAGCATCGGCTACGCCTGCGGGGCGGTCGTTATCCCGGCTTGTGCCGTCGATGCTCCGCACCAGCGTGATCGCCTTTGGTTTGTGGCCCACGATGACCAGCAATGCGCTGGCGAAGAACGGCTACAACGAAGCAGGGAACTCGGCCGGACAGGTGGCGATCCGCAAGATCATGCTCGGCCTGTGGTCGACTCTCCGGGCTTCGGATGGGGCGAAGGGTGGACCGAATCAGAGCTTCGGAGCCGGGGGCTGTCCGCTGCCGTCGCAAGTGTTTCAGGTCGGCAGTTCATCGAATGCGCCGATGGAAAATGGCGCCGGCTCCCTCCACCCGGAGTTCGGTGGCTGGGAACTCGGCTTCCCGCCAGAGTGGGACGCTTGCGCGCCTACGGCAATGCCATCGTCCCGCAAGTCGCGGCCGAAGTAATCGGCGCGTACATGGATTGCAGGCCATGACCCGCAAGCGCGACGCCAACCGCGGCGGCCCGATCGACTACGCGGCATTCCGCCCGGACAGCAGGGTGGAGCATCTGCGGATTCCACCGCAGAGCATCGAAGCCGAGATGGCGGTGATCGGCGGGCTGATGCTGGCGCCGGACGCCTGGCCGAAGATCGCGGACAAGCTGTCGGAGGCGGACTTTTACCGGCGCGACCACCAGTTGATCTACCGCGCGATCGCCGAGATGGCGGAGGCCGACCCGCCGAAGCCGTACGACGCGGTGACACTGGGCGAGTGGTTCGAGGGTCAAGGTCTGGGCGAGGCAGTGGCTGATGGCTACCTGATCGAACTGGCGGCCAACACCCCGAGCGCGGCCAACATCACCGCCTACGCCGAGATCGTCCGCGACAAGGCGATCCTGCGCCAGCTGATCGAAGCGGGCACCGGTATCGTCAACGATGCCTTCGTGCCCGAGGGCCGAGATTCTGCGGCGCTGATCGAGTCCGCGCAGGCGTCAATCCTTGCGCTGTCCATGCGTTCGGTCGCCGGCGGGCTGGGCATGGTGCGCGGGCATGCGCGGGCCATGTGGGACGAGCTGGTCGCCGACAACGCAGACGAGACGCCGATCCGGGAGTTTTCGCCGTGGCGCGACGTCAACGACCTGATCCCGCGCGCGCTCCCGCAGGAGGTAATCGTCATCGCGGCCCGGCCATCCGTCGGCAAGACGGCGCTGGCGCTGGAGATCGCGGAGATGCACGCGGAGAGCCACGGGGCGAACGTCGCGGTCTTCTCGCTGGAGATGAGCGGCAAGAAGCTGGCGCAGCGCCGTGCGTGCGCTCGCGGGCTGGTGGACAGCCGGAAGCTGGCGAACCCGCGCGAGCTGTCCCAAGACGATTGGTCTCGCATCGCGGCCGGTGTCAAGGAACTGGCGTCGATGCCGATAGCCATCGACGACACGCCCGGGATCACAATGCGCGAGATGCGCGCGCGGGCGCTTCGGATGCACCAGAAGGTAAAGGGCGGGCTTGGCCTGATCGTGGTGGACTACCTGCAGCTGGTGGAGACCCCGGAGGCCGACAACCGCGAGCAGGGCATCGCCGCAGTGTCGCGCGGGCTGAAGCGCCTAGCGCGCGAGTTGAACATCCCCATCATTGCGCTGGCGCAGATCGGCCGCGAGAGCGAGAAGTTCGCCCGCCGGCCCACGCTGTCCGATCTACGCGAGTCCGGTGCTATCGAGCAGGACGCCGACATCGTGGCATTCCTGCACCGGCACGGTCGGTATGTCGAATTCATCGTGGCCAAGAACCGGAACGGCCCGACCGGCATCGCGAAGCTGTCCCCTGAGCTGCAGTTCTACCGTTTCAAGAGCTACGACCCGCTGGACGAGCCTCCCGAGGACGACAAGCCGGCCACACGAAAGCGCCGCGGCTACGGCGCAGACACCGCATCCGCGCGGGCAGGAGGTGACCGGTGAAGATCCAGGCGATTCGAGTTCCGACTGGGTACCTGTTCGCGACCGATGCCGACCGGGAGGCTGCGAAGCGGCACCGAATAGGGCAGGAGGTCACGCTGGAGGCCAAGACCGCGCGGAACGGGAAATTCCACCGGAAATACTTCGCGCTGCTGAATCTCGGCTTCGCGTATTGGGAGACCGACGACCGCGAGCACAAGGGCCGCGCTGTCGCCAAGAACTTCGAGAGGTTCCGGAAGGACGTGGCGATCATGGCCGGGCACTACGACCCGGTGTGGAATCTGGCCGGGGAGATGCGGCTGGAGGCGCGCTCGATCAGCTTCGCCAACATGGACGACGCCGAGTTCGAGACGCTGTACGAAGCAACGATCCAGATACTGATCAACAAGGTTCTGGCCGCAAAAGGGTTCACGCGCGCGGAAGTCGATCGCGCGGTGGACAGTTTGATTCGATTCTGACCGAGGGGAATGCAATGCGAGAGATTTGCCAGTTCGACGTGTACGGGATGCCTGCACCGCAGGGTTCCAAGAAGTTCGTGGGCACCACGAAGGCCGGCCGCGGCATCATGGTCGAGTCGTCCAAGAAGGTGAAGCCGTGGCGGCAGGACGTGAAAGCAGTGGCCGAACTCATCGCTACCGGATGCCCCCCGCTGGACGAACCGCTGTGGGTGTCCATGGTGTTCACGATGCCGAAGCCCTCCAGCGCGCCGAAGCGCCGGCAGACGTGGCCTGACAAGAAGCCGGACCTGTCGAAGCTGGCGCGCAGCACCGAGGACGCGCTGGTCGACGCCGGCCTGATCCTCGACGACAGCCGGATCGTCGAATACGTGCGGCTCGCGAAGGTCTTCCCCGGCGAGGATCCGCAGTCGCTGCGCTCCCCTGGCGTGTCGATCACGATCTACGTGCGGGACGGTGAGACGTGAAGGCCGCGAAGCCCAAGCGCCCCGCACAAGGCACGTCGTTCGCGTTCGCTCGCTACGTGGACGACAGCGGGCAGATCACGGGCTGGCAACTGTTCCGCAGGGCGAGCGTGGACCGCAGGCTGTTCGGCCGGATGCTGCACACACCGCCGACCCTAACCCGCGGGGAGCTGGCCGCCGAACTGTGGCAGGCCCGGATCGTTCTGCGCGCAGTGGTCGACAACTACGAATTCAAGAAAATGGGAGTGCTGCACTAATGAACGACCAACTGGTCCCCAGGCTGCCGCGCCGCAAGAAGCAGCCCACCGCACAGCAAATGCGGGAACAACTTGCCGCAGCGGCCGACACCATCGCGAGCCTGCGGGCGGAGAACGAACGGTTGCAGCGGAATCCGTGCGTGCGCCTGGCCGCTTTCGTCCGCGGCCTGCGTTTTACCAGGAAACCCACTGGAGAAACGACGCCATGACCGACCCCAGCGAGCTGGCATATCCGAAAATAGTTTCCACAACCACAAGAAACGACCGCCACGGCCCATACGTCGATACGCATAGCTCCGGCGGACTGACCAAGCGCGAGCACTTCGCGGCGATGGCGATGCAGGGGCTGCTGGCGGACCGCCGAACGATGACCGATCTCGGCGAAGTGTTCGCAACCGTTAGCAGCCATGAGCACGGGTCGAAAGAATTTACGGCAGGGCTTCGCAAGCTGATAAGCGTCATGTCGATTGCTCATGCCGACGCCCTCATCGCCGAACTGAACAAGGAAACGCCATGAATTCGACCATCCCGCCCGAAGTCGCCGCAGTGCTTGCCGAGATTTTCACCGACAAAGACCGCGCCAAGCTGGCAGAGTGGGAGGACTCCGGAACGGAGTGCATGGACGATCCCGATTGGAATTGGGCTGCTGCACGAAAAGAATGCGCGGAGAAGATCGAATCCGCCCTCACGAAGGCCGAGGCCGTCGAGCCTGTGGCGGAAGTTTCCGACAGCTTCATTTTCTTCCTGCGCAAACAACCCGATGGAACACGCTGGCCCGTCGGTACGAAGCTGTACGCCCACGCCACGCCCGCCGTGCAGGTCGAGTTGCTGAGCGGCGATTGCGTGAACTGTGACGGCACTGGACGGCAAGGTGGTGACGGAAGCCCGGACCCCTGCACGTATTGCGATGCGACAGGTGTCATGCCGGTGCCTACCGAGTCGCTCGGTCGGGATGCGCAAGACCCGATGAACTGGGCGCAAGGGCTGATCGCGCAACTCCCGGCAGACCACGACGGCCGCAACAGCTGGCTGCTGAATCACGGCTATGGCGACGAACCGAAATGGCTGCGCGCCGAATGGGCTCGCTACACCGATGAATGTCGCGAATACTACTCCGGATCGATGGAAGGCCCGAAGCCGGAACGACGTCGCTACCCTGTCTCGCCCGCTGAGCCGCCCGCGAGCGTGCCGGATGGGTGGCTTGCAAAGAAACTGGCTGACCATCCGGATATCGATGAAGGCGCAATGGCTGGACCGACATTTGTTCCGGATGCCCGATATCCGTCTTGCAATGGGTGTGGCGCGACATGGTTTGAAAACGGCAAGTGCCGCAAGTGCGGGACGCCGCTTAACCCGCCCGCCAACCAAGAAGGAGCCGCCCCGTGAGCATGACCGTAGAAGCGCTGGCAGACGAATTGAACAGGGTTGCAGATTGCCCGGCACTGATGGATATCGGCGCTTATTCCTTGGCCGCCAAAATCATGCCATTCATAAATAGCCACGCCTTTTCGGCATCGGTGCCGATAGAGGTAGTGGAGGCCGGATTCGCTTTGATACACCCCGGTATCACTCTGGTCTTTGAACATGAAGAGGCGCGCAATCGATATTGGCGAGATCTCGTGCAGCTACTGAAGAGTCGCCAAAACCTCACCACTTCGGAGACCGGCGCGTGAACCTGACCGTAGAAGCGCTGGCCGCAGAAATTCACCGCATCGCATGCGCCGCGAATTTCATCAACTCCCCGAAATCGCTGGCAGAATCGTTATTTCCATTCATCGAGCGCCACATCGCCGACAGGGATGGCATCTTGGACTTCGATCCCGACGAAAATTTCACTGTGAGCGACATGGCGAACGTCGGATATTCGCTCATGAATGCGATCAAGGAGCATCGGCCGGAATACAACTGGAACGATAGCCCGGCGGAGATTGTCGGCGATCTCTGCAATGAGATCGAGGAATCGCCCCAGCCGCCCAAGCCTGCGGGCGCGGTGCCGATTCCAGATCCATCTGGCGAAACGTATCCGTTCTACGGCCTGAATCAGTTGGTGACATACGGCGACGCCCGCGAGGCCGCAGCCAATGCAGACGCAGGGCGCGCTGATGCGGTGCCGGTCACCAGTGGTCACAAATTTCTGATCTGGTGCACGGAATGGTTCGGACCCGACTCCGACGAAGATCATCTGGCGCGTGCGGTTCTCGCCCTCCCCCAGCAGCCGGCAGCCGAGGACGCGCCGCGTCGTCAGCCGAAGTGCTGCGGCGGTACGGGCGTGGTCCCGAACGGTCTGGACGGCATCACCGATTGTCCGGTCTGTACGTCGGAGCCGGAACCCGCCACCCCGCAGATGACGACTCAGGGCGAGG
>JAZKDL010000149.1:0-6643 GCA_040387575.1 Pseudomonadota bacterium | reverse complement strand
CGCACCGAAATGCCGGGCTGCTCGCTGTGCATGGGCAACCAGGCGCAGGTGCGTGAAGGCGCGACCGTGATGTCGACATCGACCCGCAACTTCCCGAACCGGCTGGGCAAGAACACCTTCGTGTACCTCGGCAGCGCCGAGCTCGCCGCGATCTGCTCGCGCCTGGGCCGCATCCCGACGAAGGAAGAGTACATGTCGAGCGTCGGCGTGCTGGATGCGTCCAGCGCGCAGATCTACCAGTACCTGAACTTCGACAAGCTCGATGAGTACAAGGACGTCGCCGCAGGCGTCGCCGCCTGATCGACTGCTTCGCTGCAAAGCTGAAAGGCCCGCTTCGGCGGGCCTTTTTCATGGTGGTGAGGAACCAGTTGCCACGCTACCGGCTCGTGCTCACTCGGCAGCCTGTAGCACCACGGTTGCCAGTCCGGCGGTGAGCACCGCCAGGATCGCGTCCCCAAAGCCGCCTCGGGCGCGCGCGTCGACCCGCGCGCTGGTCGCGACCCGGGGCGCAGCGCTCCAGGCGATCCGCGCACCCGTGGCTTCGAGTGCCGCAACCAGCGCCACATCCTCGCTGCATGCGAGCGGCTGAAAACCACCGGCGCGTACATACGCTGCGGCCGACACGCCGAGATTGGCGCCGTGGATATGGCGATGGCCGTCGACATCGCGGTAGCTGCTCATGAAGTCTTCGCGTAACGCGTCCGCTTGCGCGCCGTGAATGCGCCAATCGGCAACGCCGATCGAGCCGCACACCGCATCGGCGTCTTGTTCGAGTTGTCGCACCAGCCATTCCGGCGACACCACCGTATCGGCGTCGGTGAAGGCGAGCCAGCGTGCACCGGCCGCCAGCAGCAGCGATGCACCGGCCGCACGAACGGCGCCGACGTTGCGCACATTCAACGCAATCACCTCCACACCGCAGGCGGTGGCGATCGCGCCGGTGTCGTCACCGCAGCTGTCGAGCACGACGACGATGCGCACGGTCTCACCCGCCAGCGCGGGGTGCGCGGCTGCGAGTTGGAGCGCGCCGAGTGCCGCAGCGATATAGCTCTCCTCGTTGTGCGCTGGAACCACGATGCCGATCATCTGATGCCCTCCCGTTGTGCGACCGACAGGGGGTCGCGCCCCCATACCTCCAGCAAAAAATCCGCCTCTTCATGCCGCACGCTGCGAGTGAGTCCTGTCGCGGCAAAGGCCTCGTGAACGTTATCGGTAGACGACGCCCGCTCGGCGAAATCGGGCCGCCAATCGCAGGCGACGAGTACTCCGTTCGCCGACAGGGCCTGCACCGCGCACGCGGCCAGCGCGGTCATCGACTCCGCATCGAGGAAGTACCCCAACTCGCTCACGACGATCAGGTCGAATGGTGGTTCTTCATGCGGCCAGTCGCGTGGCAGCACGTGCTGCTGGAACCGCACATTCGGCAGGCCGATTGCACGGCGGCGTGCCGAGGCAAGCGCCTTGTCGCTGAAGTCGCTGGCCAGTACGTCGTCGCAGCGTGCAGCCAGGTCGACGGTGAGCTCACCTGCGCCGCAGCCGGGTTCATAGACGCGTGCATAACGCGCATGCGGCAGCGACGCCATCAGCACCGCGCGTTTGCGCTCCTCGTACCAGCGGGTACGCAAGCCGTAAGGATCGGGGTCGTCGCCGTACAGCCCGTCGAAATAGCCGAGCCGGCTTGCTGCTGTGCCGGTCATGTGAACACCAGCTCGAAGTCGCGCGAGGCGCGTTCGACCGTGGTGCTGCGCAATATCGGGCCCGCACCGGTAGAGAGATCCGATACCAATTGGCTTCGAAACGCCTGTACGGCCGCTTCCTTGCGCCGCACGGCATCGTCGTCCAGCGGAATACGTCGCGCGCGCGACCAAGGCAGGCGCGGATCGTCCACGCGCGCCCAATGCCATGCCCAGACCGGCACTTCGACGAGCTTCGCGCCCACGCGCTCTGCCGCAGTCGCACAGGCGCTGCCGGTGGCTTCGTGGTCGGGGTGCCCGTCGAATCGCCAGGTGGTGAAGACCACATCCATGGGGCGCAGCAACGGGATGAGTCGATCGATCAACTGGGCGCGTGATGCTTGCACACCGCCATCCGGCAGGCCGAGCCGGACCATCGGCGCTTCGCTGATACCGAGTTGGCGCAACGCTGCCTGACTCTCGCGCGGTCGCTCGAGCGCCAGTCGTTCCGGCGACCACTCCGATGAGCCCTCATGACTGGCCGTCCCGTCTGTCACAGCGATCAAAAGCAATTCGCGGTCGTGGTCCCGGCCCAACTGGGCGAGCAATCCGCCAATGGCAAGCACCTCGTCATCGGGATGCGGTGCCACGACCACTGTGCGGTGTCCAGCGGGCACGAGTTCTTCTGCTCGGCGATGGCGCGCCGCACTCACGCCGACACAGGTTCTCCATTGCCATTCCGTCGTACCGAGGCCTTCGATCGCACGGTCGTCGGCTACAGCATCCACAGTTCTTCTCCAGCGTTCGCGGCAATTGCGCCGAGGGCGGCGAGATCGCGCTCGGCATGGCTTTGCCGGAGGTAGACGGGCAAGTCGGCCATGGCTCGCGCGAAATGCGCATCGCGGCAGAACGGCGCTGCACCCAGCGCCCGGCCTGCATGTGCCATGACCTCTCCGGCCGCATGCTCGACCACCAGCCGCGCACGCAACGCCAGGGCTTGCGCGTCGGAATCGGGTTGTGCGTCGATCCACACGGCTGCATCGCGCAGTACGGCCGCAGCGCTCGACATCGCAACGTCGATGGCACCCAGGTGGGCCTGTCGATAGGCATCGGCCTTCGGCACAGAAGCGCGCCGCACCGCCTCGGCGATGCCCAGCATTCCTCCGAACCAGCAGGCGGCGATGCCGGCGCCGCCGTGCCAGAAGCCAGGCCGTTGCACGTAATTGCCAGGTCTGCCTATCTGCGCAGCGAGCACGTCGTCGAACAGGACGTCACCGGTGTGGGTGTCGGCCATCCCGACGGCTTGCCAAGCGTCCTGGCAGATCGTCACGCCCGGTTGTTGCATGACCACTGCCGCAAGACAGGGTTCGTTTGCCGTGTTCCAGCAGCTCACCACCGCATGCGTCACCTGCGCCGCACCAGAGCACCAGGCCTTCCGTCCCGCCAGTCGGGCGGTTCCATGCTCATCGAAATGAAGCATGAGTCGCGCGTCCGGCGGCTCTGCGCACCATGTGCCCCAGACGCTATGAGCAGGGGGGGCTTCGGCCCCCAACTCCGCGAGGATTGCCAACGCGTCGGTATGGCCCTCGAAAAGCTTGGCGACAGAAAGGTCGACGGCACCAACGGCGGCAAGCGCCTTCCAGCGCTCCAGCGTGCGGCCTGACCCGGGCAGGGGCAAGCGGCCACTCCCACCCAGCACCAGTCGTTGGAGACTCAATGGTGCGTCGACCGTGTCGAGCGCCCCCGGCAACAGGCCGGGCGTAGCGTCAGCGCGGGGTGCGAGCATGGGAGTCTTGCCGTACGCTCAAACTACATTCAGCTTCTTGTGCTCGCCCAGATTCTTGGGCTGGTCGCCGGTCACGGCCGCCTTCATCATCTTGAAGATCTGCACCATCTTGCTATCGGTGACATCCCAGTACTCGGCATTGGCGATGCGCACCGCCAGCAGGCCCAGGTTCGGGTCTGTCGCGCCTTTGGGGAACCAGGCTTCGGCCATCTTGTTGAACAGCTGGTTCTTCTTGGCCTGGTCTTCGAGAAGCGATGCGTGCCCCGCGATCGACACATAGCTGTCGTCGTCGGTATTGGCATAAGACACGTTCACGATGTCGTCCTCGGCCAGATGGCGGACGATGTCTCCGTTCTTCGGCACGAAGAAATAGAGTGTCGCGTCTTCATCGACCGACTGGTTCTGGGTGGTCAGTGGGTGCGCGTTCAGCAGTCCGTCGCCGTGGCGATGGGTCAGCATGCCGAAGCGCGTGTCCTTGATGAGTTCCCAGAGCTTGGCATGTTCGGTGGATTGCGTGGTCGATGTCATGGCGTGTGCCCCTGTGATCAGTTGAGATGCACCGACGCTATCGATCGCTATTTTTCAGACGGGCACACCTTTGGCCCGAGTTCATGTCGTCTAGGACCGACAGGGAGCGCGGGTCGGTCAATCGCCGACATCACTCGCTGGTCGACGTGCCGCCTCCCGTGCAGCGCCGTCCGTCACGAGTTGCGCGAGCGTGGCCGCGGTGCGCGCGTCTGCCGGGAAGAACGACTCCACCGCGAGTTCCTGCAGCGTGACGTCCACCGGCGTGCCGAAGATGGTCGTCGTGCTGATGAAGCTCAACACGCCGTGCGGCGTGGCGAGCTGGAAGGGAACGACCACACCAGCCAGTTCGCCGCCGATGGAGGACTGCGCTGCAGGATCAACGCCGATGGCCGGCGCCGGGTAGGCCGCGAGTTCGTCGTGCAGCGACTGGAGCGTGGCGTCACCGGTCGCGGCGATCTGCTGCTGCAGCCGCTCCAGCAGGTGCGCTCGCCACTGCGCGAGGTTGGCGATGCGGGGCGCCAGGCCATCGGGATGCAGGCTCAGCCGGAGCACGTTGACAGGCGCCTGCAGCAGGGCCGGCGATGCGCCTTCCAGCAGCAGCGGCACCACGGCGTTGGCTGCGACGAGGTTCCAGTGCCGGTCGACCGCCAGCGCGGGATAGGGTGAGTGGCCTTTCAGCACGAGCTCGACGGCCTGGCGCGCGGCGGCCAGTGCCGGGTCGTCGAGCGCGCGCTGCCGGTACATCGGCGCATAGCCGGCGGCGACCAGCAGCGCATTGCGTTCGCGCAGCGGCACCTCCAGCCGTTCGGCCAGCCTCAGCACCATCTCCCGGCTTGGCGCGGCGCGGCCGGTTTCGACATAGCTCAGATGGCGCGTCGACACCTCGGCTTCCTGGGCGAGGTCGAGCTGGCTCAGCCGGCGGCGCTGGCGCCAGTGCCGCAGATGGACGCCGAAAGGGTCGCGAACGCCGGGCTGCGGCCGGGCACCGGTCCGGACCATGGGCGAATCGGATGCGACGGAACTGGGCGAGGCGCTGGCGGTCATGCCGCGCATTCTGGTCTGAGTGGTGCAGGTTCGCCATAACCTGGCACGTCATGCTTCTCTGCCGTGCGGCCGCATGCCGACAAGGTACTTCGTCAGGGGGCGCGAACCCTTTCCGAGGGTGGGGCGGGCTGACTTCCGACAGCCGGATTCATTGAAGCCTGCTATCTTTGAGGCGCCCTACGATTTGAAGGAGTTCACATGGCCGTCGGCTCGACACACGCGTTTTCCCCCACCCTCAAAACATTCAAGACTGTCTCGGGGAAATCCGGCAAGTACTGGTCGCTGAAGGAACTGGCCAAGCAGTATCCGAGCATCAACCGGCTGCCCGTGTCGATCCGCATCGTGCTCGAATCGGTGCTGCGCAATTGCGACGGGCAGAAGGTCACGGCGGAGCATGTGGCGCAACTCGCGCACTGGCTGCCGAACGCCGAACGCACCGACGAAATCCCTTTCGTCGTGACCCGCGTGGTGCTGCAGGACTTCACCGGCGTGCCGTTGCTGGCCGACCTGGCCGCGATGCGCAGCGTGGCCGCCAAGCTCGGCAAGTCGCCGAAGACCATCGAGCCGCTGGTGCCGGTCGACCTGGTGGTCGACCACTCGGTCATGGTCGACTACTACGGCACGCCGAAGGCGCTCGACCTCAACATGAAGCTCGAGTTCCAGCGCAACAACGAGCGCTACCAGTTCATGAAGTGGGGCATGCAGGCCTTCGACACCTTCCGCGTCGTGCCGCCCGGCTTCGGCATCGTCCACCAGGTGAACCTCGAGTACTTCGCGCGCGGTGTCTACAAGGCGCCGGGCGACAAGTCGGACGTGCCGGTCTGGTACCCCGATTCGCTGGTCGGCACCGACAGCCACACCACCATGATCAACGGCGTCGGCGTGGTCGGCTGGGGCGTCGGCGGCATCGAGGCCGAGGCTGCGATGCTTGGCCAGCCGGTCTACATGCTGACGCCCGACGTGGTCGGGTTCGAACTCAGCGGCCAGTTGCGCGAAGGCGTGACCGCAACCGACCTGGTGCTGTACGTCACGGCCATCCTGCGCGGCGAGAAAGTGGTCGGCAAGTTCGTCGAATTCTTCGGCCCGGGCGCCGCGTCGATCCCGGTGCCGGACCGCGCGACCATCGGCAACATGGCGCCTGAATACGGCGCGACGATGGGCTTCTTCCCGGTCGATGAAAAGACCATTGCGTACTTCAAGGGCACCGGCCGGACCGATGCCGAGATCGAGCTGTTCGAGGCCTACTACAAGGCGCAGGGCCTGTTCGGCATGCCGGCACCCGGCGAGATCGACTACACGAAGGTCGTGAAGCTCGACCTCGGCACCGTCACGCCGAGCCTGGCCGGCCCGAAGCGGCCGCAGGACCGCATCAACCTGGGCGACCTGTCGACCAAGTTCTCCGAGCTTTTCAGCAAGCCCAATGACGCCAACGGTTTCAACCAGTCGGCGGACAAGCTCAAGCTGCGCTACGCGCTCCCGCAGGAAGGCGAGGGCGGCGAGCAGGAAACCGTAGCGCCCGCGCCCGGCGCGCCGCGCCAGGTGGTCGAGATGGAGGCCAACCGCTCGACCAAGGCGGCCGCGCACATCGCTGCGACTGCACCCAAGGCGCCAC
>JAZKDL010000148.1:0-1749 GCA_040387575.1 Pseudomonadota bacterium | reverse complement strand
CACCAGGCGTGCAGGTCGGTGAAGTCGACCGTGGTGCCGCTCGGGCCGTCGAGCGATTTCACGTCGGGCGTGAGCTGGATCAGGTAACCCGAGACGAAGCGCGCAGCCAGGCCCATGTGGCGCAGCAACTGCACCAGCAGCCAGCCGGAGTCACGGCAGGAACCGCTGCCGTTGGTGAGCGTTTCTTCCGGCGTCTGCACGCCGGGCTCCATGCGGATCAGGTAGTTGACGTCCTGCTGCACCTGCTGGTTCAGCCCGACCAGGAAGTCGATCGTGCGCTTCTCGGTGCGGTCGATCTTGTCGAGATAGGCCTCGACCAGCGGCGTGACCGGCTCGACCACCAGGTAGGGCGCGAGTTCTTCGGCCTGCGACTGGGTGTACTTGAACGGGAAGTTCTCGGCCTGCGGCTCGAGGAAGAAGTCGAACGGGTTGTAGACCGCCATCTCGACCACGAGGTCGACCGTGACCTTGAACTCGGTGGTCTTCTCGGGGAACACCAGCCGGGCCTGGTAGTTCGCGAACGGGTCCTGCTGCCAGTTGACGAAATGCTGTTCGGGCTCGATCCGCAGCGAATAGGAGATGACGTTGCTGCGGCAATGCGGCGCAGGGCGCAGGCGAACGACCTGGGGGCCCAGCTGCACCGGACGGTCGTACTTGTAATGGGTGACGTGGTGAAGCGCAGCGTGAATGGACATGTTTTGTTCTAGGCGTCGAGATGCTTCGGAGGAGACCGCATACTAGCCCACAAGCAAAGCAATTAGCGCGCCAAAGAGCGTCTGCAGGGAGGGTTGCGACATGCGTTTTGAAATGAGTTCGTGCTAGCCGATCGGGAGGTCGGACAGCCGGCTGGCTTCGTCTGGATGGCCGGCTGGGTGGCGGGTGCTGCGCTGCAGTTGCAGCAGGCGGCACTGTGGCCTGTCGGCATTTACGTGGCGCTGGCTCTCGGGCCGGTGGGCATGGCGTTCGTGTGGCGTCGATGGCGGGTCGCCATGCGCTCTGGATTGCCGGCGGCGCTCGTGCTGGTGCTGTGGCTGGCGCTCGGCATGGCGTTCGGCGTGGGCCTGACGGGCTGGCGTGCCGCGGTCTATGCCGGCGAAACGCTCGACCCTGCGCTCGAAGGTCGCGACATGGTAGTGACCGGCGTCGTCGCGCAGATGCCGCAGCTCGACGAAGGCGGTGTGCGCTTTCGCCTCGATGTCGAAACCGCGCGTTCGGCCGGAGACGATCTGCTGCCGAACGGCCGACCCGTGGCGCTGCCGCCGCGCCTCGCGCTCGCCTGGTATGCGACCAACAGCGGGCTGTGGGCCCGCGCCGGCGACGACGGCCTGCCGACGGCTGCAGCGCCAGGTCCCGTGCATGCGGGTGAGCGCTGGCGTGTGACGGTCCGACTCAAGGCGCCGCATGGCAATCTCAATCCACATGGCTTCGACCAGGAACTGTCGCTCTGGGAGCAGGGCGTGCAAGCCACCGGCTATGTGCGCAGCGGCGCGCATGACACGCCGCCGCTGCGCGTTGCGATGACCTGGTGGCATCCGGTGGAGCGTGCCCGCGAAGCTGTGCGCGACGCGGTCTTCGAGCGGGTTGCCGACCGGCGTCAGGCTGGCGTGATCGCCGCGCTCGTGACCGGCGACCAGAGCGCGATCGAACGCGCCGACTGGGACGTCTTCCGTGCCACCGGCGTGGCTCATCTGATGTCGATCTCGGGTCTGCACGTGACCATGTTCGCCTGGCTCGCCGGCCTGGCCGTGG
>JAZKDL010000147.1:0-2515 GCA_040387575.1 Pseudomonadota bacterium | reverse complement strand
ATGGCCGAGCAACTGATCGGCGTGACGATGCAGGAGCAGGGCGTGTCCCGCATCGTTGCGGTCGACATGGAAGCCGCCGTCTCGATGGCGGACGTATGAGAGGCGCACGATGAGCAGTTTGACCGTCGCCCTTGCGATCCTCGGCGGGCTCGTGCTCGCGGGGCTGGTCGCCTACAACACCTGGATGTCGCGCCGCAACGCGCCACGCCAGCCCGATGCAGCAGACAGCGAGTTCGCTGCCGACGCCGGCGAATCGTCCTCGGCCGATGGCATGCAGGAACCCATGCTGCACACCGACCCAAACGCCGTCGCCGGCAGCGAGCGCCACGAGCCGCTGTTCGACCCCGACCTGCCCGCGCCCAGCGTGCTGCCGCCGCCGTCCGGCGAGCGCCGCGGCGGACTCGACCCGCTGATCGACGTGATCGCGCCGGTCTCGCTCGACGGACTGGTGTCGGGCGACGCGGCGATTGCCGCGATGCCGGCCACGCGACGCGCCGGCAGCAAGCCGGTCGCGATCGAAGGGCTGAACGCGCACAACGGCGAATGGGAGCCACCGACGCCGGGCCAGCGCTACGGCGCCTTCCAGGTCGGCGTGCAGTTGGCCAACCGGACCGGCGCGCTCAACGAGATCGAGTATTCGGAATTCGTCGTCAAGGCGCAGGCCTTTGCCGATGCGGTCAACGGCGCGCCCGAGTTTCCCGAGATGCTGGACGAGGTGGCGCGTGCGCGCGAACTCGACCAGTTCGCGAGCGCGCACGATGCGCAACTCGGCTTCGTGCTGCGTGCGCGGCATGCGGCCTGGAGCCCCGGCTACGTGCAGCAGAACGCGGCGCGGCTGGGCTTCATCGCGGGCATCATTCCGGGGCGCATGGTGCTGCCGACCGGCGAGCCGGGCATGCCGCCGATCATCGGCCTGTCGTTCGACACGCAGGCCGCGCTGGCGGACGATCCGGCGCAGTCCGCGATCCGCGAACTCACGCTGAGCCTGGACGTGCCGCAGGTCGAGCGCGGCGAGCAGCCCTTCGTCCGGCTGCGCGAAGCCGCCGCCACGCTGGCGCGCGAAATGGACGGCGTGGTGACCGATGGCGATGGCCAGTTGCTGCGCGAAGAGACGATGGACGTGATCGGCGGCGACCTGGAGCAGTTGTACGACACGCTCGATTCGCGCGACCTGCCGTCGGGTTCGCCGTTGGCGCGGCGCCTTTTCAGCTGAAGCCATGACTTCTTTTGTCGATGCAGCGCGCGAGGCTCTTGCCTTGGCCAAGAAGCTGCGCCACCACGCACACCAGTACTACGTTCTCGACGCGCCCGAATTGCCGGACGTCGAGTACGACCGCATGTTCCAGCGGCTGCAGGCCCTGGAAGACGAATTTCCCGAACTCCAGACGCCTGATTCGCCGACACGGCGGGTCGGCGGCAAGGTGCTCGAGGGCTTCACCAAGGTGCGCCACAAGGTGCCGATGCTGTCGATCCGCACCGAGACCGACATCACGGCCGCCGGCGCGAGCGCGTTCGACGCGCGCGTGCGGCGCGAACTCGCGCTGGCGGAAGACGCGCCGCCCATCGGCTATGTCTGCGAACTGAAGTTCGACGGACTGGCGATCAATCTGCGCTACGAGCAGGGCGTGCTGGTGCAGGCCGCGACGCGCGGCGACGGCGAGGTCGGCGAGGACGTCACGCACAACATCCGCATGCTGCGGCAGATACCGCTGCGCCTGCACGGCGACGCCGTGCCGCCGGTGGTCGAGGTGCGCGGCGAGGTCTACATGCGCCGCGACCAGTTCGAGGCGCTCAACGATCGCCAGCGCGAGAAGATCGCGGCCGGGCAGAAGAACGAGAAGGTCTTCGTGAATCCGCGCAACGCTGCCGCCGGCGCTGTGCGGCAGCTCGACCCGGCGATCGCGGCGCACCGCCCGCTGAGCTTCTTCGCCTACGGCCTCGGCGAGGTCAGCGCACCGGAAGACGGCGGCCCCGACTGCCCGACGCAGTTCGACTGGCTGCAGCAGTTCCTGGCCTGGGGCTTCCCGGTGGCCGCGCAGACCCGCCGGGCCTCCGGCGCTGAAGAATTGGTCGCCTTCCATGAGGCCATGGGCCAGCAGCGCGACACGCTGCCCTACGACATCGACGGCGTCGTCTACAAGGTCGACAGCGTGGCGCTGCAGCGGCAGTTGGGCTTCGTCTCGCGCGAGCCGCGCTGGGCGGTTGCGCACAAGTACCCGGCACAGGAGCAACTGACCGAGGTGCTGGCGATCGAGGTGCAGGTCGGCCGGACCGGCAAGCTCACGCCCGTCGCCAAGCTGGCGCCGGTCTTCGTCGGCGGCGTGACCGTGACCAACGCCACGCTGCACAACGAGGACGAGGCGCGCCGCAAGGACGTGCGCGTCGGCGACACCGTGATCGTGCGCCGCGCGGGCGACGTGATCCCCGAGGTGGTCGGCGTCGTGCCCGACAGCCTGGCCAAGCCGGACGATCAGCGCGGGCCGGTGTTCACGATGCCGCGCAAGTGCCCGGTCTG
>JAZKDL010000146.1:0-31970 GCA_040387575.1 Pseudomonadota bacterium | reverse complement strand
CGCGAAAGCGCGATCGAATCGCTCGCCGAAAACTTCAACGACTCGGTGGTCGCGCCACTGTTCTGGTTCGTGCTGCTCGGCCTGCCGGGCGCGGCGCTCTACCGCTTCGCCAACACGGCCGATGCGATGTGGGGCTACCGCGGTCCGCGCGGCGGGCGCGAGTGGGAATGGGCGGGCAAATGGGCGGCGCGGGCCGATGACGTGCTGTCGTGGGTGCCGGCGCGGCTGAGCGCGGGCCTGCTGGTGTGCAGTTCCGGCGCGGGCTTGAGCTCGGGCCGGGCGGTGCATTCAGCGCTGTCGCGCGAGGCTCGGCGCACCCCATCACCCAACAGCGGCTGGCCGATGGCGGCGATGGCGTTGCTTCTCGGCGTACGACTCGGCAAGCCGGGTGTCTACACGTTGAACGCCAGCGGCCGTGTACCGGACGCATCGGACACCGCGCGCGCCGCGCAGCTCGGCTGGCGGGCGCTCGTCGGATTGGTCGCATGCGCAGCAGTCGTGGCCGCGTTGCTGGCGTGGCTCTGGGCGACACTGCCGCGATGACGCTTCTGCACGGTATTCAACACGGCGGCCCCGATGCCCAAGGCGCAGCGCCGCACGACTTTTCGACCAACGGCAATGCCTGCGGTCCATGCCCGGACGCGCTGCGCGCGCTGCAGCGCGCCGACGCCGAGCACTACCCCGATCCTGGCTACACCGCGTTGCGGCAACGGCTCGCCGAGCTGCACCGCGTGGACATCGACCGCATCGTGATCGCCGCCAGTGCGAGCGAGTTCATCTTCCGCATCACGTCGGCTGTCGCTGTGCATGGCGGTGCGGACGCACAGGTGCTGCTGCCGACGTTCTCCTATGGCGACTACGTACGCGCGGCGCAGGCCTGGCGGGTGCCGGTGCGGCGCGTCGGCTCGGCCAGCGAGGCTGCGGCCTGTGCACCACGCAACACCACGTCGTTGGTCTGGCACTGCGAGCCATCGAGTCCACTCGGCCAGTCGGACACGAGCCTCGGCGCCGGGTTGGCGGCGCTGCCCGACACCGCGGTCTGCGTGGTCGACATGGCGTATGCGCCGCTTCGATTGAACGGCGAGATGGAAGCAGATGATGCTGCGCTCGATCGCACCTGGCAGCTCTGGACGCCAAACAAGGCGCTGGGCCTGACCGGCATCCGCGCGGCCTATGCGGTTGCGCCGATCGCACCGATCGGGACGGAGGGTTTGCGTGATGCGGTCGCCACGTTGGCGCCTTCATGGCCGGTGGGTTCGCATGGCGTCGCGTTGCTCGATGCGTGGACACGCGAGCCGGCCCGCGCGTGGCTCGCCGACAGTCTGCTCGTGCTGCGTGGCTGGAAGGCGCGACAGGTCGCGCTCTGTGAGTCGATGGGCTGGCGATGCCTTCCGGGCGACGCCAACTTCTTCTGCGCGGCACCGCCGGTCGATGATGTGGCGGCGCTGTGTTCCGGCATGCGGCGGCAGGGCGTCAAGCTGCGCGATACCGCCTCGTTCGGGCTGCCAGGCCAGGTGCGACTCGCCGCGTTGGGGCCCGCTTCACAGGCTGCCTTGGAAGCGGCGTGGATGCGTTGACTCGCGCGATCCAAGCGTTGGCGTACAACCACCTCCGTGGAAGCAGGTTCCGCCGACGGTACTTCAGGAAGCATGCGAAGCCCTGAACCAGATCGCCGCACTGGCGGGTTGACCCAGACCTCGCCGGACCTCACGCGCCTTTCTCGGGCGTCTTGTGTTCGCGCTCCCCAGGCTCCTCGAGCTTCTTGTTGCGCACTTCCTTCATCATGGCCTCGCCTTCGGTATCGCGGCCATCGCTGGGTACCGATTCTTCACGGGTGATTTCGGGTTCGGCTGTTGCGTCCACTGGCGGGGTCGAGGGCTTTGTATTCATGCAAGGGCTCCTGTTTGCGTGTGAGCGCACTTTCATTCGTGCGGCAGGTCTACCGCTTCGGGCATCGACGCCATTGCCCGTCGGTGCACACCGACAACGGGGTTGCCGCGCAGCCGCTGCCGGCCGCTCAGAAGTCGGCGCTGAGCGAAGCCAGCGACTTCAGGTCGGCAGCCAGCAGCCGGAGCGGTCCGGCAAGGAGCCGAGCCGCGTCTTGCCAGTCCGGCCGGTCTCGGCGTTCGGCACCCATCCGGCGCAGCAGGCTGCCGAGGTCCCGCAAGGCGTCGGACGCCGAGGGCTCCGTGCGCGAAACGCCGGTCGCGGTTGTCACGCTGCTCGTGCTGCGCAGCAATGCGCCTTGTACGGCTTGTGAAACGTCGGCCCATAACGATTCGTCGCGCAACGCTGGCAGGGTGTCGCGCAGGCGGCCGAACAGGCGGCGGTGTCCATCAGGCGCGGCCGGCGGCTTGCTTCTGGCACCACGGCGCGGCCAGTTCCAGCGCTGCTCCCGGTCTGCGCTCGTGGCCAGTACGGCCAGCCGCATCAGCCTGCTGCGGATCTGCGCGCCCGCGATGAGCCGTTCGGCTTCGCTGCGTGGATCGGCACCGAGTGACAGGCGCGTCTGCGCAGCCACCTCACGCAAGAGTGCATCCACGCCGTGCCGTAGCCGCGCGGCGCTGTGCACACGTGTGATCAGCAACGACACACCGAGCCCGACCACCACGCCGACGCCGATCTCCGCAGCGCGCAGCACCGCCAGATGGGCCGGCGAGTGTCCGGCCACGTTGCTCGCGGACAGGATGATCAAGGCGGAGATCGGCGAGGCTCGCAGCGCCGGCATGCCGGCGGTCGCGAAGGCCAATAGCCCAACCATGCCCAGGGTGGCAACCGCTGCGGGCAGCCCGGCGTGTTGAAGCGCAATGCCAGCGAGTCCGGCCGCGATGCCGACCGCGGTGCCGCGCAATCGGTCCCAGCCCGCGTCGAGCGTGGCGCCGGCCTGCGGCCGCATCACGATCAACGTGCTCATCACCGCCCAGAGTCCTTCGGGCAGACCGAGGGCGAGCGAGGCGCCATTCGCCAGCAGCACGGCCAGCGCAAGCTGCACGCCGTAGCGGGCGGCGTCGGGCGTTGGCAGCAACGTGCGCCACCGCGCGGCGTGCGGGCTGCTGGCAGTCATGAAAGGTTCTCGCTGCTGGCGGTAGAAGTCATCGCATCGGCAAGCCGGTCGATCAGTGCGCAGGCGTCGCGCAGCAATGCACGTTCGGGCTCGGAGAGTTCCGCGGCGATGGCAGCGGTCAGCGCCGTTTCTCGTCGGCGCATCTCGCGGCCGAGAAAAGCGCTGCCGTTGCGCGTCAGCTTCAGGAGCGATTGGCGGCCGTCGACCGGATGCGGCGTGCGTGCCAGCCAGCCTTCTGCCTCGAGTTCGGCCAGAAGCCGGGTCAGCGTCTGCGGCTTCACGCCCTCGCGGCGTGCGAGCTCGGCGGCGGGCAGGGCGCCCGCGCGATGCAGTTGCCCCAGCGCACTGAGCTTGGCGATGCTGGGTCCGCCATCCCGGCCGGGCGAGCGCAGCCGGCGCTGCAGATTCGACATCGCCGTGCGCAATCGAACTGCGCCGGCGGCAGCGGAGGAATGGGTCGTGGCCGAACTCGGCGCGCCGGGCGGCGAAAGGGGCGTGGTGGCATTTCGCGGCAGTGCATTCGGCATGGAAATATCATAAGACAGATCTTATGAATTGGATAAGGCGAGGCATCTGAACATGGTGCCGGCAGCCGTTCTTCACGGCGATTTCCGTGCGCGGTGGAGGGGGCATCGGGAAGTGCCGGCGCTCGTCTGACTACACTCCAGGGGTTGCCTCCAAATTCCTCCCACCCGAAGTAATGGATTTCTTTATTCTGGCGATCCTGTTCGCCGTCGGCGTCTGGGTCCTCAAGTCAAGAGAACAACGCCGCCGCATCGTGCTGCTAGGCAGTTCCCTTGGTAGCTACCGCATCGAAAAATTGATGGAAGACCTCACACAGGGCTACCTGCGCTGCCTGGGCGAAGACGACCCGGAGCGCCGCGAGCAGATATGGAATCTGCTGCACGGTACCGAAGAAGCGCTTGCGAGCCAGTTCAACCATTTCGCTGCCGAGTTCGCGCGCGTCGACGAGGCAGAGACCCGCGTCAGCACGCTGCCGGTGGCCATTCCGTTCGCGCACAAGCTTTTTCCGCGCGCCACTTTCGATCTGCGCAAGGCCTTTGCCATCCACGCACGCGGCATTGCCGATGCGGCTGGCAATCGTCAGCAGCAGACACCCAAGAACAAGGCCTTCACCATGTCGGCTGAACTCTTCCTGATGCAGCACAGCTGCCATTGGTTCTGCAGATCGAAGGCGGTCGCGTCGGCACGCATGCTGGCGCGCCATCAGACCCGGTACGAGCAACTGGTCGCCTCCGTGGCGCCAGACACGCGCCGGGCCTACAGCGCGCTCATTGCCGGTTGACTCCGGCCGGCGCCGGCGCAGGCCTTGTCGATCTGATGCGATCGACGGTGCTGACCGGTGCCTTCGCGGGGCATTCCGACGGTTCTGCCGTAAAGCCCCTGCTTACACACGAGGGCGCCAGCTCGACTAGAGTTGCCGCCCCACAACGATGACAACCCATGGATATCAGCGAGATCACCCTGTCCCTGCGCACGATGCGCGCCAACATCGTCCAGTCGATTCGCGCACTGCGCGTTGACGAACTGCAAGGCGCAGCTCAGGAAGAGGACCAGTTTTTTCTTCGTGCCGCACTTGGTGACGCACAGTCCAAACAGGACGTATTCGAACGTATTGCGCAGCAGTTCGAACTGCCGGCGGAGTCCGCGAAGAACCTGGCCGCCCTGCTGGCCGGCATCACGACCGCGTTCTACAAGGCCGGCAAGCGCAAGGGCTTCGTGATCGTGCTGGAGCAGGTTCCAGCCAACCAGAAGTTCGACAAGGAAGACCGCGAGCAACTGCTCGACATCTTCCGCGATGCGTCGGACTACTGGGCGGAACGGAAAGTACCGTTCCGCTGCTTCTACTCGTTCAGTTGATCGGCTGAACGAGAGGCGGGGCCATCAGGCGACCAGAGGAGAGGCTGCGACGAGGTGTTCGGTCAGGAACCACACCTGCAGTTCGTTGGTGCGCAGTACGTTCGATACGAAGACGTCGTTGCTGCCGTCGTCGCCGATGTCGTCGACCTTCTTGGCTGCTTCACGCGCGCCGATGATGATCATCTCGTGCGCTTCGGCGAGCCGGCGGATCTGCACGGCAGCCGGTTCGCGGCCGCGTGGCGGGCGCGGAATCTTGGTGGTCTCGGCGATGTCTGCGGCCATGGCGAGTGCGATGCCGCCAAGCAACTGGATCCGCTCGGCCAGGATGTCAACCAGCAGTACCTGCGCCTCGAAATGCTGGTCGTACATCAGGTGCAGCTGGTTGAAGGTCGGGCCGACCACCTGCCAGTGATGCTTCTTGTACATGTCGCGCAGCGTGATCGTGTCCGCCAGGCATTGGTTCAGCAGCGCGACGCTTGTCTTGCAGACGGATTCGGAAAGTCCGTTCGGCAGTTTCACGATCTCGCCGTACTTCTGCGTCTCGTGCGTCGGTTGATGCAGGTTGGGCTGGATGGCCTGCTCATGCGCGCCTTTCGGTGCGGGCGGCAGCTTGGGCGTTGCGGATGTCTTGCGGGTGGCCATGGGTATTTGCTCCGGTGTGGAATCAGTCGATCAGGTTGTTCTTCAGGCCGTAGTAGGTCAGGTCGCTGTTGGAAGAGAGGTTCATCTTCTCCATCAGCCGCGTGCGATAGGTGCTCACGGTCTTGACCGACAACGACAGGTTCTCGGCGATGGCGCCTGCGGTTTCGCCCTTGGCCAGCTTCAGGAACACCTGGAACTCGCGCTCCGACAGCAACTCGTGCGGCGGTGCGTTGTCCTTGCGATCGAGCTGGTTGGCCAGCAATTCGGCAACCGCTGGCGTGATGTAGCGGCGGCCGAGCGACAGCGTGCGCACAGCGTTGACGATCTCGTTCGGGTCGCAGTCCTTGTTGAGGTAGCCGCTTGCGCCCTGACGGATCAAGTTCATCGCATAGTGCTCTTCGGGGTAGCCGCTGAGGATGAGGATGCCGACATCCGGTGCCTTCGCCCGGATCATCGCGAGCGCATCGATGCCGCTCTGGCCGGGCATCGACAGGTCCATCACCAGCACGTCGAGTTCGGTGGTTCGGACCAGTTCGATCGCCTCTCTGCCGTTGGACGCCTCGCCGACGACGCGCAGGTCGACGTGTTGCTGGAAGAATTGGCGCAGCCCGTTGCGCACGATGGCGTGGTCGTCCACGAGTCCGATCTTGATCATTTGAATTGTGTTCCTGGTTCAGGTGGATGCTGGTCCGGCTGCATGCACGCGCTGCCGCCGCAACCGTGGAAGAGCTTAGGTGCGCCGGTCGACAGCACTTGTAGGATGCAGCGCCCAGCCGGGCTCAGTGCGCGCCGCGCTGTCAACAGGGCAGCGCCGGTGCCTCGTGCAGCCGCTCAGCGAACCACGATTCCGGCGAGCTTCGGATCCGCCGCCGGTTCGAGCTTCATCGCTTCGAGCGTGCGCACCAGCAGCCGCGCGATCATCAGATTGCGGTTGAGCTTGCTGTCGGCAGGCACGATGGTCCAGGGCGCGTAGCGGGTCGACGTCGCGACCACGGCTTTCTGATACGCGCGCTGGTAATCCGCCCATTTGTCACGCACGGCAAGGTCGCCCATGCTGAACTTCCATTGCTTGTCAGGCGTGTCGATGCGCGCTTGCAGCCGCTTGCGCTGCTCTTCCTTGCCGATGTGCAGCATGCACTTGACCACCACCGTGCCGGTCTCGGTCAGCAGGCGCTCGAAGTCGTTGATCTGCGCATAGCGGCGGTGCGTCTCGGCCTTGTCGATCCACCCCTCAACCACGGGCACCAGCACGTCTTCGTAGTGGCTGCGGTTCCACACCGCGAGCTCACCGATGCGCGGCACCACCGCATGGCAGCGCCAGAGGAAGTCGTGCGCACGCTCTTCCTCACTTGGTGCCTTGAATGCCGCGACGCGAACGCCCAGCGGGGAAGTACGCGAGAACACCCAGCGCACGGTGCCGTCCTTGCCGCTGGTGTCCATGCCCTGCAGCACCAGGAGCACCTTGCGACGGCCTTCGGCATGCAGCAGGTTCTGCAGTGCGTCCAGCTTGAGCGCCAGCGTGTCGAGCTCTTCGCGCTGCGCGGCTTCCGGGCCGTCGGCGAACGCCGTGTCGCCGGTGTCGATCTGCGAAAGCTTGAACTTGGCGCCGACCTGGTATTTCTTGAAGCTGGGCATGCAGACCTTTTAGGTTTCGATTCGAAAGGGAGCAAAGGTGGACCTGCAACGGCATCCGGCGAAGTGCCGAACCGGCCTATTCGTCGTCAGACCCGATCGACGCGCTCCAGCGGTTGTCCCAGTCCGTGCTGCGGCGCGCCTCGTCCAGGTCGCGCCGATTTCGTTTGGTCGGCCGCCCGTCTTCAAGACTCAGCGCGGGCTCGCTGCCCATGCGCCGCTGTTCGCGCATTGCAGCTTGGGCAGCCAGGCTTTCTGCGGTTTCTTCGTAGAGCTGTTGAGCGATCGGCGCCGACCCACGCTGGCCGCTCACGCCGAGCACGCGCACCGTGCGGATCGCGGCGCCGTGTCGCATCGCAACCGTGTCGCCGGCCTTCACCTCGCGCGACGCCTTGGCAACGTCGCCGTTGACTTCCACCCGGTTCTTGCCGATCTCGTCGGCCGCGAGAGAACGCGTCTTGAAGAAACGCGCGGCCCAGAGCCACTTGTCGATGCGCAATCGATCCATCGTCATCCTTGTTCCAACGGCAGCCGCACGGTGGCGTCTAGCCCCGTGACGCGGCCTGCCGACACGCGATTGTCGAGCGCGATCTCGCCACCGAGTGCGCGCACGATTTCCCGACAGATCGTCAGACCAAGTCCCGAGCCCTTCGCCACGTCGCCCGCGGCGAAAGGAGCGAACAGCCGTTGCCTCAGTTCCGGCGAGATACCGGGTCCGTCGTCGGTGATGCGCAACAGTGCCATGCCTTCTTCGGCACGTACCTCGACCAGCAGCGCGCCGCCGGGCGGGCTCTGCTTGATCGCGTTGTGCAGCAGGTTGCGCGCAAGTTCCTGCAGCATCCAGCGGTGCGCGTGCACGGCTGCGGCCGAGGCGGCGAGTTCGAAGTCGAGCGCCTTGTCGGCAATCAGCGGCGACAGGTCGAGCGCCACCTCGCGCACCATCTCGCCGAAGTCGAGCGCCGCCGATTCGGGTTGCTGGCGCAACTGTTCGACCTTGGCCAGTGAGAGCATCTGGTTGGCGAGCTGGGTGGCGCGCTTCACGGTGGCATCGATTTCGCGCAATGCCTGCTCTGCGGGAACGTCGCCGCGCTGCGCCGATTGAACCTGCGCCGTGAGCACCGCCAGCGGCGTGCGCAACTGGTGGGCGCTGTCGCGGACGAAGCGCTTCTGGTGATCGAGCAGACCCTGCAGCCGGCCCATCACACGCGTCGTTGCGCCGATCATCGGACGCAGCTCGCGTGGCGCATCGGGTGCCTCGATCGGCGAAAGGTCGTCCGGGGCACGCGCCTCGATGGCTTCGCCCAGGTCGCGCACCGACCGGGTGGCGCGCTGCACCACCAACACGGTGACGGCCGCAATCACGGCCATGAGCACCAGCTGGCGCCAGAGCATGTCGATCAGCAGTTGCCGCGCCAGGGTCTCGCGCAGGGCCAGTGTTTCTGCCACCTGCACGACCGCCATGCCGAGCCCGCGCGAGCTGGCGACTGGCTGCAACAGCACGGCGACGCGCACCGGCTGGTCGCGGAAGATGTCGTCGTAGAAGTCGACCAGCGCGGCATAGGGCGGCCGCGCCGGCAGCTTGCCGTGCCAGAAAGGCAGTTCGTCGAAGCCCGAGACCATCTCGCCGCCGAGCGTCGACACGCGATAGAACATCCGGCTCTGGCTGTCTGCTTCGAAGGCCTCCAGCGCGGAGTAGGGCACTATGGCGCGCAGTTGTGCGGCGTTCTCGTAACCTTCGACGTCGAGTTGCTCGCCGATGGTCTTGGCCGATGCGAGCAAGGTGCGGTCGTACGCCGTGGTGGCCGCCGCCAGGCTCTGCCGGTAAAGGCTCACGCTGTTGACCACGATGAAGAGCGTGACCGGCAGCAGGATGCCGAGCAGCAGCCGCGAACGCAGGGAAAGCAGAGGCGCCAGGCGTGCCACCAGATTCATGCGCGTCGCATTGCCGGCTTCATGCCTTTTCTTCACGCAGAAGGTAGCCCAGGCCGCGCAGCGTCATCAGCGCCGCGCCGGTGCCCGCGAGCTTCTTGCGCAGGCGATAGACAACGACCTCGATCGCTTCGTACTGCACGTCGGCCTCGCCGGGAAACACCAGTTCGAAAAGCCGCTCCTTGCTGACGGCATGGCCCGGATTCATCATCAGCGCCTTCAGCAAGGCGAGTTCGCGCGGGGTGAGTTCCATCACTTCCGTGCGGAGGTAGATGGCACCACTTTCCGGCGCGTAACGCAGGCCGCCGACCGCCTGCGGGCCGGGCGCCGGGTCGGTGTCGGACTGCTGGTTGCGGCGGCGCAGCGCGCGGATGCGGGCTTCGAGTTCGTCCAGGTCGAAAGGCTTGGGCAGGTAGTCGTCCGCGCCGGCATTCAGGCCGACGATGCGGTCGCCGACCGTGCCGCGTGCGGTCAGCAGAAGCACCGGCGTTCGCAGCCCGGCGGCACGCGCCTGCGCCAGCACCTGCAGGCCGTCGAGGTTCGGCAAGCTCAGGTCGAGTGCGACCACGTCGGGCTCCAGGCTGCGCCATTGCGCCAGCGCCAATGCGCCGTCGCCGCACACGCGCACGTCGATGCGGCGGCGCCCGAGCGTGCGCTGCAGCGTGGTTTGCATCGTGGGGTCGTCTTCGACCAGCAGCAGCTTCATGCGGGAGGATTTTCGGTGTTTACCCCAGTGCGCCGGACAGCCAACTGACAGGAGGGCGGCGCATCATAGCGGCCGCCAGCTTCCAATCAGCTTTCATCGTCCATTCCAATCAAGGAGACACCATGCGTCGCGACACCTTTCTGAAGTCCTTGGCCGCACTTGCTGCCGCCGGCGCGCTGCCGCTCTCGGCCCGCGCTGCCGCCAACGTGAAGATGATGATTCCGGCGAACCCGGGCGGCGGCTGGGACACCACTGGTCGCGCTTTGGGCAAGGCGCTGACCGATGCCAAGGTGGCCGACACCGTGACCTACGACAACAAGGGCGGTGCCGCTGGCGCGCTGGGCCTGGCGCAGTTCGTCAACGGCTCCAAGGGCGACCCGAACGCGCTGATGGTGATGGGCTCGGTGATGCTCGGCGGCATCATCACCGGCAAGCCGCCGGTCAAGCTCGAGGCCGCCACGCCATTGGCGCGCCTGACCACCGAGTACAACGTGTTCGTGCTGCCGGCCAATTCGCCGCTGAAGACCATGAAGGACGTGGTCGAGCAACTCAAGAAGGACCCGGGCAGTGTGAAGTGGGGCGGCGGTTCGCGCGGCTCCACCGAGCACATCGCCGCGGCCATGATCGCGCAGAAGGTCGGTGCCGACCCGTCGAAGATCAACTATGTGGCCTTCCGCGGAGGCGGTGAAGCGACTGCAGCCATCCTGGGAGGCAACGTCACGGTGGGCGGCAGTGGCTACAGCGAGTTCGCCGAGTACATCGCGGCCGGCAAGATGAAGGCCATCGCGGTCACGTCGCCGCAGCGGCTGCCCGGCATCGACGTGCCGACGCTCAAGGAGCAGGGCATCGACGTCGAGATCGGCAACTGGCGCGGCGTGTATGGCGCACCCGGCATCTCGGCCGATCAGCGCAAGGCACTGATCGACATGCTGCTGAAGGCACTGAAGAGCCCGGCCTGGGCCGAGTCGCTCAAGAAGAACGACTGGACGCCGGCCGTGATTTCGGGCGACGCGTTCGCCAAGTTCGTGGACGACGATTTCGCGAGCCTGCGCGCGATCATGGCCAAGTCCGGAATGATCTAGCTCGGTTCTCCCCCAGGCTTCGCGCACTTCCGTGTCGCTTTCGCCAACTCCCTTCCGGGGGCAACACCAGCGGCCCGGCCAAGCCGGTTCCGCGGTGTTTCTGGAAGGGAGTCATGGTTTTTGGAACGCAGATTTATGACAACAAGTTCTTCTCCCTTGGATGAATCATTGCCGGCTCGGGCTGCTTCCTGGCCGCAGACGGCGGTCGGGATCGGTGTGTTGTTGACGGGGCTCGGGCTGGCCGGCGGTGCGATCGGGATTTCCTCGGAAGCCGGCTATGGCGGCGTGGGGCCCAATTTCTTGCCGTGGCTGGTGTCGGTCGTGCTCTCCATCTGCGGTGTATTCATTCTGTGGGAAGCGCGCAGCGGCGGTTTCCGTGATCTCGATGCGCCGAGCGGTGCCGATCGCGCCTACTGGCCGGGCTTCGTCTGGGTGACTGCGGGGCTGCTGCTGAATGCGGCGCTGATCACCACGCTGGGTTTCATCCTGAGCTGCACGCTGTGCTACGTGCTCGCGGTGCAGGGCCTGCGTCGCGCGACCGGCCAGCCGTCGGGCGCGCCGCGCACCTGGCTCATCGATATCGTCACAGGCGTGCTCATCGCGGCACCGGTGTTCTGGACGTTCACGCAGTTCCTGGCCATCAACCTGCCTGGCCTGACTTCCACCGGTTGGTTCTGATCATGGACATCTTCAACGCCCTCATGGCCGGTTTCGCGGCCGCCATCACGCCCGTCAACCTGCTCTGGTGCCTGGTCGGCTGCGCGCTCGGCACGGCCGTCGGTGTGCTGCCCGGCATCGGCCCTGCGGTCGCTGTCGCGATGCTGCTGCCGATCACGTCGAAGGTCGACGTCACCGCCTCGATGATCTTCTTCTCGGGCATCTACTACGGTGCCATGTATGGCGGCTCGACCACCTCCATCCTGCTGAACACCCCTGGCGAAACCGCCAGCATGGTGACGGCGATGGAAGGCAACAAGATGGCCAAGAGCGGGCGCGCGGGCGCTGCGCTCGCCACCGCGGCCATCGGCTCGTTCGTGGCCGGCACCATCGCCACGGTGATCGTCACGCTGTTCGCGCCGTTCGTCGCCGAGTTCGCCGTCAAGCTCGGCCCGCCCGAGTACTTCCTGCTGATGCTGCTGGCCTTCACCACGGTGAGCGCGGTGCTCGGCAAGAGCACGCTGCGCGGCATGACCGCGCTGTTCGTCGGCCTGGCGGCTGGCTGTGTCGGCCTCGACCAGATATCGGGCCAGGGCCGCTACACCGGCGGCATTCCCGAAATGCTCGATGGCATCGAGATCGTGCTGGTGGCCGTTGGCCTGTTCGCCGTGGCCGAAGTGCTCTACGCCGTGCTCTATGAGGGCAAGGTCGTCGAAGCCCAGAACAAGCTGAGCCGCGTGCACATGAGCAAGCGCGACTGGAAGCGTTCGATCCCGGCCTGGTTGCGCGGCACCGCCATCGGCACGCCGTTCGGCTGCATCCCCGCAGGCGGCACCGAGATCCCGACTTTCCTGAGCTACGCGATGGAAAAGAAGCTCGCCAAGGACAAGGACGCCAAGGCGGAGTTCGGCACCACCGGCGCCATCGAAGGCGTGGCCGGCCCCGAGGCTGCCAACAACGCGACCGTGACGGCGGCGCTGATTCCGCTGCTCACGCTGGGCATCCCGACATCGAACACCACGGCGATCCTGCTGGGCGCGTTTCAGAACTACGGCATCCAGCCCGGCCCGCAGCTGTTCACGACCTCGGCTGCGCTGGTGTGGGCGCTGATCGCTTCGCTTTACATCGGCAACGTGATGCTGCTGGTACTGAACCTGCCGATGGTCGGCCTCTGGGTCAAGCTTCTCAAGATACCCAAGCCGCAGCTCTATGCCGGCATCCTGATCTTCGCGACGGTCGGTGCCTATGGCATGCGCCAGAGCGCGTTCGACCTGTTCCTGCTCTACGCGATCGGCGTGCTGGGCGTGATCATGCGGCGCTTCGACTTCCCGACCGCACCGGTGGTCGTCGGCATGATCCTCGGCCCGTTGGCGGAAGCGCAACTGCGCAACGCCATGTCGATCGGCGAGGGCAGTGCCGCAGTGTTCGTACAGCGCCCGATGTCGATCGTGCTGATCGTCATCGTGCTGGCCGTGCTGCTGCTGCCGCGCATCGCCAAGCGCATGAGTGATCGCAAGCGCCTGAGGCCTGCGCAGCTCGACGCCTGAGGCCGACGCGCATCGCCTTTCCAAACAAAAAGGCCGGCCCCAGGGGCCGGCCTTTTTTATTCATCGTGCCGTTCAGCTCACCGCGGGCGCGGCATCTTCGGCCGGGAGCACCGGCTTGTTCTTGTTCTTCCGTGCAGCCCTGAAGAACGCAACGGTCTGCCAGATGATCACGATCGAGATCACGCTGAGCAGCGTCGCGCTGATCGGCCGCGTGACGAAGCCGCTGAAGTCGCCGCGGCTCAGCAGCATCGCGCGGCGGAAGTTCTCCTCGAGCATCGGGCCTAGGATGAAGCCCAGCATCAACGGTGCGGGCTCCATGTCAAGCCGCATGAACAGGTAGCCGACCAGGCCGAACACGGCGGTCGTGTAGATGTCGTCCAGGCTGTTGTTGATGCTGAAGGTACCGACGCAGCAGAAGAACATGATTGCCGGGAACAGCACGGTGTAAGGGATCTTGAACACCGACAGCCAGTAGCGCACCAGCGGCACGTTCAGCACCACCAGGAACACGTTGCCGACCCACATGCTGGCCACGAGGCCCCAGAACAGGTCGGGGTGGCTGGCGATCATGTCGGGGCCGGGCTGGATGCCCTTCACGATGAAGGCGGCCATCATCAGCGCCATCACCGGGTTCTCCGGAATACCGATGGCCATCAGCGGAATGAAGCTGGTGCGTGCCGCGGCCTCGTCGGCTGCGGCCTGGCCGGCCACGCCTTCGATGCAGCCGGTGCCGATCTCGTGCTTGTACTTGCTGAACTTCTTGTCGGCGGCATAAGCGGCGAACTGGGCGATGGTCGGGCCGCCGCCGGGCAGGATGCCCAGCACCGAACCGATCACGCTGCCGCGCAACGCGCTCGGAATGATCCGCTTGAACTCGGGCCAGGTCGGCATGAGCTTGATCTTGCCGTTGAAGGGCGTGAGCACGTTCTTCTTGTCGAGATTCTTCACGACCTCGGCAATGCCGAAGCAACCGAGCGCGATGCTGATGAGCCCGATGCCGTCCATCAGGAAGGGCAGGCCCATCGTGTAGCGCGCCACGCCGCTGTTCACGTCGGTGCCGACCATGCCGAGCAGCACGCCGACCATGGCCATCGCCAGGCCGTTGAGCAGGCTGCCGCTGCTGACGAAGCTCACACAGAAGAAGCCCAGGAGCATCAGTGCGCAGTAGTCGGCCGGACCGAACAGGAAGCCGACCTCACCGAGCGCCGGCGCCATCGTCGACAGGACGACGATCGCGATCGTGCCGCCGATGAAGCTCGATATGCCGGCGGTGAACAGCGCAAGGCCGGTCTTGCCCTTGAGCGTCATCTGGTAGCCGTCGATACAGGCCACGATGCTGCTCGCATGCGGGATCTTCATCGTGATGGCGCTGACGCTGTCGCCGTACTGCGCGCCGTAATAGATGCCGGCCAACATGATGAGCGCGCCGCCGGTGGGGATCGAATAGGTCAGCGGCAGCAGCAGGCTGATGGTCGACAACGGGCCGAGGCCCGGCAGCAGGCCCACGAGCGTGCCGACCGTGCAGCCGAGCGCGCAGTAAAGCAGGTTCTGGATCGTCAGCGCGTGGCTGAACCCGAACGCGAGGTTGTGCAGGACGTCCATCAGTAGAGCGGCAGCTGAAGGCCGAGAAAGTTCTTGAACGCGAAGGCCACGGCGATCAGGCCGATGGAGATCTTGATGTTGCGCACCACCGAATACGAGGTGCCTGCGAAGGTCGAGACGAACACCAGGAACACGATGCCGAGGATCATGTTGATGTGCTCGGAAATCAGCGCGAAGCCGACCAGGCTCAGCAGGATCAGCGCGATGTTCTTGACGTTGTAGTCCAGCTCGACGGGCGGCACGAAGAACGAACGCACGGTCGTGAGCAGGCCGATCAGGAACAGGAAGCCGCTGATCATCACCGGGAACAAACCGGGGCCGCTGCGGGCGAGTTCACCGATCTTGTAGCCGAATGCGACGGTGCCGAAACCGAGCGCGATGAGCATGAGGAACACGCCCTTGACGAAGTTGCGGTTCTTCAACATGACGCATGCCTTTCGACAGGCTGGAAAAGGGAGGGGGGGCGATGCATTCGAAGGTCTCCTTGTGGTTCATGCCGGCCCCTGGTGCGCAGCATGGGCGCAGGGAATTCGGGGGGCCGGTTGGCGGCGAATCGTAGGGAGCGACGCTTCCAATCTGCTTTCGTTTGAGGGGTGTCGCCTCAAAATACGTGTTATCACTAACAGTGATCACCACGTGCGAAAGCGCCTCGCGTCGAGCGAGTTGTATCGGCGAGAAGGGCGAGGAAAGGGTGACGATCAGACAGGCGGAGGTGCCTGTCGTGCAACAGGCTCAGCCCTGGCGCGTGTCGGCCACAGGCAGCTGCAGGACGGCGCACAACCCGGCCGTCTTGCCGACTTTGCTGCCGTTTCCGTCGTCCGCGGCAGTCAATACGATGTCGCCGCCGTTGCGCTGCGCATAGGCGCGAGCGATGGCGAGGCCGAGCCCGGCGCCGCGTGACGGCTTGCCCGTATTGCCCGCTATGCCGGTCGTTCCAGTCGTTCCAGTCGTGCCAGTCGTGCCAGTCGTGCCAGTCGTTCCACTGGCGCGGCCGACCTGGCTGAAACGTTCGAACACCTCGGCGCGTCTGTCGCTCGCGATGCCGGGGCCGTCGTCGCGGACCTCTGCGAGCGCCGTGCTGCCGGCGATGCTTGCGGCGACGGTGATGTTGCCGCCAGCGGGCGTGTAGACGATGGCGTTGTGCACAAGGTTGGACAGCGCCTCGTGCAGCTCCGGCGCATTCGCGCGCACTGGCACGGCCATGCCGTCGGTGCCGACCGGGCGCGGCGAGCCATGTGGCTGGACGCGTTCTCGCGCGTCCACCCAGCCCAGGTCCTGGTTCTTCTCGTGCGCCAATGTGAGGTACTGCAGGACCACGTCCTTGGCGATCGCGTTGAGGTCAGCGAACGCAGGCGCATCGTCGGCGTGCGCCGAGCTGTCGCTCGCATGCGCCAGCGACAGCAACTGCTCGCAGAGCCGCCGACTGCGCGAGATCTGCGCGACCATTGCGCGCAGCGTGTCGTGCAACTGCTTCGGATCCTTTTCTCGCAGGGCGACGCCGGCCTGCGTCAGCATGATGGCCAGCGGCGTCCGCAGCTGGTGCGACGCATCGGCGAGAAACTGCGACTGCTGATCGAGCAGCTTGCGGTAGCTCGCCACATGCTGGTTCACCGCGTCGACCAATGGCGCGACCTCGTAAGGCACGCCGCTGGCGTCGAGCGGTTCGGGCGCCAGGCCTTTGCGCCGTACGACGAAACGCCGCAGCCGTTCGAGCGGGCGCAACGACCACGTCACGCCCAGCCAGACCAGCACCACCACGACCAGCACCATCCGCGCATCGCGAAACAGTTGCTGACGGCGCGACACCGCTTCGGCCAGGTCGCGCGCACCCGTGCTTTCAGCCGCCTGGACCAGCAGATCGAAAGGCTGCCCCGCGCCATCGACCACCTGGCTGCGCAACGCGACGAGGCGCATGGGCTGCCCGCGGTAGTCGGCGTCGTACCAGACCGGCGCCGTTGGCGAAGACGTGGAAGATGGCGGCTGAGGCAGATCCGCATCGCCCAGCAACGTGTGTTCGGTGGTGGGTGCGGCTGCAGCGCTCGCGGGTCCGCGTGGCTTGAGCCCGACGTGCAGGTGCTTGCCCTGCGGGCTGGACGCGTCGAACATGCGCTGCACCAGCGGTGCGCTCGCATCGAGCTGAAGCGTGCCGTCTGTTGCGATCGACACGCTGCCGCGCAGCGCCTGAACCGATTCGAGCATCACGCGATCGTAGGAATCCTGCACCAGGCCGCTCAGCGCGCGGTAGTCGTCCCAGCTGTCGAGCGCCAGCAGGCCGAGGATGCAGGGCAGCAGCAGCGCCAGCAGGCGCGCCCGGATGCCGAAGCGCCGTGCCGCAGGCCTGCGTTCATTCAGGCGTTCATTCAGGCGTTCATTCAGGGGTGTGCTCATGCCCGACGCTTTCCAGCATGTAGCCGAGGCCACGCACAGTCACGATGCGGACGTCGCCGTCGCCCAGCTTGCGGCGCAGCCGATGCAGCACCAGTTCGATCGCGTCGGGGCCGGCGTTGCTGTCGACAGGGAACACCTTGCTCGAGAGCTGCGACTTTTCCACCGGCGAGCCGTGACGCGCGAGCAGCACCGACAGCGCGGCGCTCTCGCGTGGCGTGAGCTGCAGCAACACGCCATTCAACGTGAAGGCACGGCTGCCATGCGCGCGCGACAGCGATCCGCATTGCAGCGCCGCATGGGCGCTGCCGCGGGCACGCCGCACCAGCGCGTCGAGGCGGGCCTCGAGTTCTTCGATGGCAAAAGGTTTGGTCAGGAAGTCGTCGGCACCGACATTCAGGCCTTTCACCCGGTCCTGCAGCGAACCTTGCGCGGTCAGTACCAGCACCGGCGTGCGGTTGCCGCCTTCGCGCAGGTCCGCGAGCAACGCCAGCCCGTGCCGATCGGGCAGGCGGAGGTCGAGCACGACCGCGTCGTAATCGCCGGCGGCCAGCAGTGACTCGGCAGTGGCGGCGTCCGGCGCGTGGTCCGGCACGAAGCCGCTCTGCTTGAAGGCTCGCATGAGCCAGGACGCCATTTCGGCTTCATCTTCGACAAGGAGCAAACGCATGGCCGCGGATTGTGCCGCTTCCGCGGCGCATGGCATTCGATCCGTGGACGCCGGTTAGTGCGCCGACGGCTTCAGGTCGTCGTCGATGTGCGGATCGGCCGGCTGGCCGCGCAGCCGTCGGCCGATCCGCTTGAGCCAGTGCTCGATGTCATCGATGTAGGTGAAGACGGCCGGCACCACCAGCAGGCTCAGCACGGTGGACGTGATCAAGCCACCGATGACCGCGACCGCCATCGGAGAGCGGAAGCTCGAATCCGCCGCGCCGAAACCGACCGCGATCGGCAGCATGCCGGCGCCCATCGCGATGGTCGTCATGATGATCGGCCGCGCCCGCTTGTGGCAGGCGTCGCGCAGCGCGTCCCAGCGGCTCATGCCGTGCTCGCGGCGCGCGACGATCGCGTACTCGACCAGCAGGATCGAGTTCTTGGTGGCCACGCCCATCAGCATGATCAAGCCGATCAGCGACGGCATCGACAGCGCCTTCTGGCCGATCAGCAGGCCGACGAAGGCGCCGCCCAGCGCCAGCGGCAGCGCGCACAGGATGGTCACCGGATGCAGGAAGTCCTTGAACAGCAGCACCAGCACGATGTAGATGCACAGCACGCCGGTCAGCATCGCGAGGCCGAAGCTGTTGAACAGCTCGGTCATCACCTCGGCGTCGCCCACTTCGGCCACGCGCACGCCGGGCGGCAGGTTGCGGATGGACGGCAGCGCCATGGCGGCGGTCTTGGCGTCGCCCAGGCCGACGCCCGACAGCTCGATCTCGAAGTTCACGTTGCGCGAACGGTCGTAGCGGTCGATCACCGCCGGACCGCCTTCGACCGTGAGCGTCGCGACCTGGCCGAGCATCACCGCGCCGCGCGCGCCGGGCACCGACAGGCGCTCGAGCAGCGCCAGGTCTTGCCGCGCCGAGTCTTCCAGCTTGACCACGATCGGCACCTGGCGCTGTGCCAGATTGAGCTTGGGCAGCGACTGGTCGTAGTCGCCCAGCGTCGCGACGCGCAGCGTCTCGGCGATGGCCGAGCTGGTCACGCCCAGGTCGGCGGCGCGTGCGAAGTCCGGCCGCACCGCGATCTCGGGCCGAATCAGGCTGGCGGTCGAGGTGATGTTGCCGAGGCCGGGAATGGTCCGCAGATCGCGCTCGACCGCGCGGGCGGCGGTGCTCAGCGCGGCCGGGTCTTCGCCGCTCAGCGCCAGGATGTACTTCTCGCCGGAACCGCCGAGGCCGACCGTGCTGCGCACGCCGGGCAGCGATTCGAGCGCGGCGCGCATCTGGTTCTCGATGACCTGCTTGCGCGGCCGGTCGCCGCGCGGGTCGAGCTTGATCGTCAGCGTCGCCTTGCGCGTTTCGGGCGTGCCGAAGCTCGCGAACGGATCGCCGCCCGCGCTGCCGCCGGCCACAGTCGTGTAGACGCTGCGCACGTGGTCGATTTTCATCAGTCGATTGCGTGTCTCTTCCGCCATGGCGCTGGTCTGCGCCAGCGTTGCGCCCGGCGCGAGCGACAGGTACACCTGTGTCTGCGAGTTGTCGTCCGGCGGGATGAAGCCGGTCTTGAGCAGCGGGATCATCGCGAGCGAGCCGATGAAGAACACCGTGGCCAGCACCATCGTCACGAGCCGGTGCCGCATGCACCATTCGACCGAGCGCATGTAGACGCGCAGCCAGCCCGGCTCCTTCTCGGCATCGACGATCGGCTTCAGGATGTAGGCCGCCATCATCGGCGTGAGCACCCGCGCCACCACCAGCGACGCGAAGACCGCGAGCGAGGCGGTCCAGCCGAACTGCTTGAAGAACTTGCCCGCCACGCCGCTCATGAAGGCGGTCGGCAGGAACACGGCGATCAGCGTGAAGGTGGTGGCGATCACGGCCAGGCCGATCTCGTCGGCCGCCTCCATCGCCGCCTGGTACGGCGACTTGCCCATGCGCAGGTGCCGCACGATGTTCTCGACCTCCACGATCGCATCGTCCACCAGGATGCCGACCACCAGCGACAGCGCAAGCAGCGAAATCACGTTGATCGAGAAGCCCAGCAGGTGCATGCCGATGAAGGCCGGAATCACCGACATAGGCAATGCCACAGCCGACACGAAGGTCGCGCGCCAGTCGCGCAGGAACAGCCACACCACGATCACCGCGAGGATGGCGCCCTCGTACAGCAGGTGCAGCGAGCCGTCGTATTCCTCCTGCACCGGCTGCACGAAGTTGAAGGCCTCGTTCAGCTCGATGTCGGGATGCTGCGCGCGCAGGTCGACCAGCGCCTTCTGCACCGCCGCGCCGACCGAGACCTCACTCTCGCCGCGGCTGCGCGCCACCTCGAAGCCGACCACGGGCTTGCCGTCGAGCAGCGCTGCGGCGCGCGGCTCGGCGATGGTGTCGCTGATGCGCGCCACCTCGTCGAGGCGGATGCGGCGGCCGTCGGACAGCGGGATCTGCATGTCGCGCAGCTCGGCGGCCGATTGAACGGTGGCGAGCGTGCGCACGGGCTGCTCGCTGCCGCCCAGGTCGGTGCGTCCGCCGGCGCTTTCGGTCTGCACCTGGCGCAACTGGCGCGAGATGTCCGCTGCGGTTGCGCCCAGTGCCTGCAGCTTGGCCGGATCGAGGTCGACGTGGACCTGCCGCGTGACGCCGCCCACGCGGTTGACCGCACCGACGCCGGGTAGCGCCAGCAGCTTCTTGGTCACGTCGTTGTCGACGAACCACGAAAGCGCTTCCGGGTCGAGCTTGCTCGATGCGATGGTGAAGGCCAGCACCGGTTGCGCAGCGAAGTCGAGCTTGGTGACGATCGGATCGCGCACGTCGGCCGGCAGATCGGCGCGCACGCGCTGGACTGCGGAGCGCACGTCGTCGACCGCTTCCTGCACCGGCTTCTCCAGCCGGAACTCGATGATCAGCGTGGCGGCGCCGTCCTGCACCTTGGTCGTGATGTGCTTCAGGCCCTGGATGGTTGCAATCGAGTTTTCGAGCTTGCGCGCCACGTCGGTCTCGAGTTGCGCGGGCGCGGCGCCGGGCAGCGACGCCGATACCGTGACCGTCGGCAGGTCGATGTCCGGAAAGTTCTGCACCTTCATCGCGTTGAAGGACAGCAACCCGCCGAAAGTGAGCATGACGAACAGCATCACCGCCGGAATCGGGTTCCGGATGGACCAGGCGGAGACGTTCATGGCTTGCCTTCCCCGGCACTGACCCGCACCAGGTCGCCGTCGTTCAGGAAGCCGGCGCCTTGCACCACGACCTTGGCATCGGCCGGCATTTTCGTGAGCACCTCGACGCGGTCACCGACGCGCCGGCCGGTTTCGATCTTGAGCTGGCTCACGCGGTTGTCGGGCTGCAGCAGCAACAGGTAGTTGAAGCCGTCGCGCGGCACGATCGAGGCCTGCGGCACCGTCGGCGCGGTAGAACGGCCGAGCTGGAAGTCGCCCCTGGCGAACATCCCTGCCTTCAGTGCCCCCACGCTTGTCGCTTCGCGTACTGCGCTGCCCCCCGAGGGGGCGCTCGCGCCTTCGGGCGGCCGTGCGGCGCTCGGTCGCGTGTTCTGCAGCAAGCCAGGAATGTCCACATAGACCAGCGCGGCACGGGTCTGCGGATCGACCGTGGGCGCAATGCTGCGCACCTTGCCCTGCACCTGCGCGCCGCTGGCGCCGACAACCACGACCGGCGTGCCGATCGCGATGCGGCCGAGTTCGGACGAGGTGACTTCCGCGCGCCATTCGAGCCTGCCCTGGCGAATCAGCCGGAACAGTTCGGCGCCCGACGCCACCACGCTGCCGACCGTTGCCGTGCGCGCGGAGATCACGCCGTCGTCGGGTGCCAGCACCTGCGTGTTGCGGCCGCGCACCTGCTGCGCGGCGAGCGCCGCTTCGGCCGCTTCGACCTTGGCCTTGGCGGTCTGTTCGGTGGTCTGGTACTGGTTGATCTGCTGCTGGCTCAGCGCGCCGGTTTTCTCGAGCGTTCGCGCACGGGCTGCGTTGCCGGCCGCGTCGGCCGCATTGGCCTTGGCTTCGGCCAGCGACGCACGTGCCTGCGCGACGTCGGCATTGACGGTTTCGGGCGAGAAGGTCGCCAGCACCTGGCCCTTGCGGACCTGGTCGCCGATGTTCACGCGCACCTCGGCGAGCCGCAGCCCGGCCGACTCCGAGCCGACGATGGCCTCTTGCCAGGCCGCGATGTTGCCGTTGGCGGCCAGCGTCACGTTGAGCTCGGTCGCCTGGGGTTGCGCGACCGTCACGGTCAGCGAGGGACGTGCCGCGGCGGCGGCTGGCGTGTCCTTTGCGTTGGCAGCATCGCCGTCGGCGGACTTGCCGCGCACCAGCCAGACGGCGACACCGGCCACGACCAGCGCGGCGACGAGCGTGAGGACGAGAGTTGAACGTTTCATGGATTTCATGGCTTGGCGGTGGCTGTGGCGGTAGCGGATGAGGTCTGTGCAGTCGTTGTCCGGGCGGCCATGTCGGAAGCGGCGTCGGAGGCCGTGCCAGGCCGGGGCCGCGCCCAGCCGCCACCGGTCGCGCGATAGAGCGATACCCAGGCTTCGGTGCGCTCGCGCTGCAGGGCGACGCGCGATGTCTGTGCGGCGAACAGCGTGCGGCGCGCGTCTTCGAGTTCGAACAGGCTCGCGAGCCCGCTCTGATAGCGCGCCTGGGTGGCGTCGAACGAAGCCTGGTAGTTCTGCACGGCCGTGTCGGCGTCGCCGGTGCGCGCGTCCGTCGCCTGCAGGTTGACCAGCGCCTGTTCGACCTCGCTCACGGCCTGGCGCACGTTGCTTCGGTATTGCGAGACGGCTTCGGCGTAGCGCGCCTTGGCCGCGTCGGTGTTGGCCGCGCGCGCACCGCCGTCGAGCAATGGCACCGTCAGCGTCAGCGGGCCGACGGACCAGCTGTCCACGGTCTGCTGAAAGCCCGAGGTGCGGTACTGCAGCCGGCCGATCGAGCCCGAGAGCGTCAGCCGCGGATAGCTTTCCGCCTCGGCCGAGCCGACGTCGGCGCTGGCCGCGGCCACGGCGAGCTCGTTCGCGTAGACGTCGGGGCGCTGGGCAAGCAACGCCGCCGGAACGCTCGCGACGGCCTGCACGGCGGGCAATGTGCGCCATGTGGGCGTGGCCGCCAGCTTTTGCACGAGCTCGCGTTCGTCCAGGCCGGTCAGTGCGATCAGCACCTTGCGCTGCACGTCGCACTGGGCGCGTTGCTGCGTGAGCTTGGCGGACGCATCTGCGGCGCCCGCGCGGGCCAGCGCCGCATCGGCCGGCGCGGTGAAGCCTGCGCGGGCCGACAGGTCGGTGAGCCGCGCGGTTTCGCTGCGCGAACGCGCGTCGGATTCGGCCACGGCCAGCTGCTGCGTGCAGGCTCGTTCCGAAAAGTAGGCGTTGGCCGTTTCGGCCGCAACCGAGACCCGCGCGTCGTGCCACTTGGCGTCGGCACTGGCAAGACGCGTCTGGGCCGCGTCGCGATCGGCGGCCAGACGGCCGAACAGGTCGGCTTCCCATTTCGACTGGATGTTGGCCTGCAGCGTGGTGATCGGCACGGTGGACAGGCCGCCGCTGCTGCCGACGCTCGAGCCCGAGTTGCTGCGTGTGCCGGACAGCGAACCGTCCAGGCTCGGCAGCAATGCCGAGCCGGCCGCCACGCGCGTGGCACGCGCCTCGGCGATGCGGGCGGCCGCACTGGCCAGCGTCGGACTCACTTCCTGCGCGGCGCCGATCAGCTCGACCAGCAGCGGATCGTCGAGTTGGCGCCACCAGTCGGCGAGCGCTGGAAGCGTGCCGACAGCGGTTGTGCCATTGGCGTTCGACCAGCCGGCGGGCAAGGGCGCGTTCCACTGTGCGGGTATGGGTGCGCTGACCTCGGCCGGCGGCCGTGTCAGGCTGCACGCGCTCAGCGCCATGGCCGCGGCCAGGATGGCCAACTGGGTCAGGTAAGGCATCGGCACGCGTGGTGCCGCGCGGAATCGCAAAGGTCTCATGAGCCCTGTCTCTTGCTGTGGCGGGTCGCTGCCCGCTTCGGTGTGTTGGTGGAGTCGGCGCGCGGTGGGGGCGGCGCCTCGCTTCGCCGGTCGGCCTCTGCGGCGACCATGGCCAGAGCGTACCGGACCATTCGGTCCGCCCATGTGTCGATCGGCCCCGGCGCGCTGAGCAGGACCGGATTCAGCATGTCGATCACGTCCTGCATGACGAAGAGCTGGAGCGTCAATCCCATCACGGATATGGCAAGCCGATGGATGTCGTCATCGGCCCGCGTCAGCCCCAGGTGGCGGCACAGCACGCGCATCAGCGCCTCGTGCGGCCCCTTGATGTCGCGATCGATCTCGATGAGGAACTGGTTCGTTGGATCGACCAGTTCGCGCATGTGCAGCCGCATGCATTGCCGCACCGTTTCGCCGTGCTTGAGGGGCTCCAGGTAGCCCGCCATGAAGATGTGCAACGCGGCTTCGAGCGGCAGGTCCGCCACATCGAACTGCGCGATCAGTTCACCCACGTTTCCGCCCATCGGCTCGGTGAAACACGCCGCATAGAGCCCGGCCTTGTCGCCGAAGTAGTAGCTGATGGCGGCAATGTTGGCGCCCGCGGCCTGCGCGATTTCGCGGGTCGATGTCTTGGCGAAACCTTTCTCGGCGAACAGTCCGAGCGCGGCCTGCAGCAGGCGGCTGCGAGCCTCGACGCCATCGCTGCGCGGGAGGCGGCCAAGTGGCGCGGTAGAGGTCGGGGAAAGTGGCATCGGCCGGATTAAAGCATGAAGATCAATCGTTTGATTTACTTATTACATATCGGCACGGCCCACACGCATCGGTTCGCCGTCGTACCGAAGTGGCGCTGCGGGTGCACCGCATCGCTTGTCAGCGCTTCGCCGGAATGGACGGACCTTCGGGCGAGGCTGGAGCCCTGCACGCCAGCACGCTCAAGCTGCTTTTTTCTGAGGGATATGTCATGTCGAAGAAGAAAAGCGCAAACAGGTTCTTGCTGAGTTGCCTGCAGGTGCTCGTGATGGCCTCGGCATCGGTCTCCTGCAACGCTGAGGACTATCCGGATGTATTGGCGCTCATGGAATCCAGGCAATACGGTGTTGCGTTGCGCAAGATCGATGAGTACCTGCTTGTTCGTGCAAACGACTCGAATCTTCTTTTCTACAAGGGAGTCGTCGAAAGCGACCTCGGAAAGAGCAATGAGGCGATTGCCACGTTTTCCAGGTTGACGCAGGAGTTCCCCTCCCTGCCGCAGCCATACAGCAACCTCGCCATCCTGCTCATCGCACAGAAGCAATATGCCAAGGCAAGGGGCGTGCTGGAGTCTGCGCTCCAACTGGATGAAAACGATCCGGTCGCACTTCAGAGTCTGGGTGACGTCTACGCACGCCTCGCCAGTTCTTTCTATGAGAAATCCATGATCAAAGGTGGCGCGGACATGGCGCCTTTGACCATGGCAAAGCGGAAAATTCTCAAGGAGGTCTTTGCGGTCAACGACATCGTGCCGAGCGGCGGTGCGGCACGCACGATGCCGGTCAAAAGGGCGGTGGAATCGGCGCCTCTGCCTCCGGTCGAGTTCCCAAGGCAGCAAGCGAAAGAAGCCGGTGCGCAGGCGTCTACCAGAACCACCCCAGCTTTTCGGGGAACAGATTCAATGCAGGAAGAGGTCCGAAAATCCGTTCTGGATTGGGCCGGGGATTGGGCGCGTCTCGATGTCGACAAGTACCTGTCGCACTACAGCGATGATTTTTCGCCGTCCGGCAATCAATCCCGCAGCGCATGGGTGGATGCCCGGCGTGCCCGCATCGGCGGGCAATCGGCCATCGATGTGAAACTCAAAGACCTGAGCATCGTGGTGGCAGGCGACGACGCCACAGTCGATTTCCTGCAGCAGTATCAAGCTGGAAAAACAAGAATTGACAGCCGAAAGCGACTGCGAATGAAAAGACAGAACGCGCAATGGGTGATCGTCAAGGAGATCTCCAGTAATTAGTCTTTCAAGCGTGTCGCCGTCATGTCGGGACGGCCTCACACAGCGGTAGCCTGCACGCTACGATCCGGCTCATGTCCGCCGCCCCCATTGCGCCGTCTTCGGCGCCCGTCAAACCTGCAACGCCCGCGCTGCCACTGGATGCCGAAGGCATCCTCGCGCTCGCTGCGCGGTCGATGTTCCATCTGTTCTCCAGCATCAGCCAGGGCATGTTCCTGGTCGATCGCAGCGGGCGCATCGTCTGGGTCAACGAAGGCTACAAACGCTTCCTGCCAGCACTGGGTTTCTCGTCCATCGATCAGTTCCTCGGCAGGCCGGTCGAGGAGGTGATCCACAACACGCAGATGCGCCAGGTGCTCGACACCGGCAAGCCGATCCTGATCGATCTGCTGACCAACAAGGCCGGTACCTTCGTCGTGAGCCGCATACCGTTGCACGAGGAACGCGAAGGCGATGCGGGCAGCGTGCCTGGCGACGTGATCGGTGCCATCGGCATCGTGCTGTTCGATCATCCCGAGACCACGCTGCAGCCACTGATCAGCAAGTTCGCGATGCTGCAGCGCGACCTGGACGACGCGCGGCGCGAACTCGCGACGCAGCGCGCGAATCCGCTGCTGCGGCAGACACCCGACGGGCAGCGCCGTGCGAAGTACACCTTCGCCAGTTTCATCGGCAGCAGTCCGGCTGCGGTCGACGTCAAGCGCCATGCGCGCCGGGCGGCCCAGTCGTCGAGCCCGGTGTTGCTGCTGGGCGAGACCGGCACCGGCAAGGAGTTGCTGGCGCACGCGATTCATACGGCGTCCGCGCGTGCGCAGGGCCCATTCGTCAGCCTCAACATCGCGGCCGTGCCCGACACATTGCTGGAGGCCGAATTCTTCGGCTTCGCGCCGGGCGCCTTCACCGGCGCAGACCGCAAGGGGCGCGACGGCAAGTTCAAGCTGGCCGATGGCGGCACGCTGTTTCTCGACGAGATCGGCGACATGCCGATGGGCCTGCAGGCGAAGCTGCTGCGTGCGCTGCAGGAGGGCGAGATCGAACCGTTGGGCTCCAACAAGCTGGTGCCCTTCGACGCCCGCGTGATCGCGGCCACCTCGCGTGACTTGCAGGCGCTGGTTCGTGATGGACGCTTTCGCGAAGACCTGTACTACCGCCTGAACGTGTTGCCACTGCGTGTGCCGCCTTTGCGTGAGCGGCGCAGCGACATTCCCGCGCTGGTCGAGGCGTTGGGTGAAGACATGGCGCAGCGCAGCGGTGAAGCGCCACCCGAGCTCATGCCCGACGCACTTGCGCTGCTGGCCGCGCAGCACTGGCGCGGCAATACCCGCGAACTGCGCAATGTGCTGGAGCAGGTCGCGATGCGCAGCGATTCGTCGCGGATCGACGCAGGGGAAATCAAGCGCGTGCTGGCCGAAACGGGGCTGGAGCAGATTGCGGCCCCCGAACCCGAATTGCCCGCCGATCGGGATGCCGAAGCCGCCAGTCTGCTGCGTCCACTGTCGCAACAGATCGCCGAGCTGGAGCGCCGCGCCATTGCAGCCGCCATGGCCGCGACCGGCGGCAACAAGTTGGCGACCTCCCGTCTGCTGGGAATCTCCCGTGCGACGCTGTACGACCGCATGCAGCCACCGTCCACCGCCGACTTCGGGTAGTCCCGCTTCGCTTCGTCCTGATGGCGTGGCAACGACCCACCCTTCGGCCGTTCCGGCCAGGCCACCAGGGAAGTTGCGATGCCCGACGCGGTGACGAGCTCTGCCTCGATGAAACGCACGCCTTCTGGCAGCGCAGACGTCGGTTGCGCTCGCGCCTGGTCAGTACCTGAACGCCGGACCGCTGCAGTTGCGCGACGACGGCCTGGCCGATGCCTTTGGTGCCACCGGTAACGAGTGCACGACGGCCGGTGAGGCCGAAGTCGATGGCGTGAGGGAGTCGGGACATGTGATCCGAGGTCATGGTGTGTGCCTTGCGTGGCAGAGAGAAGCGAAGCGGTCATGCTCGCGCTACGCACGGCCCATGACAAGAACGCACCAGGAAGTAAACCCGTGCTGACCCAGCAACTTCGTCAGGTGGAGGCAGACGGCATCGTGGAGCGCACCATCCACCCGGAAGTCCCGCCGCGAGTGGACTATCGCTTGACGCGTTGGGGCCAAGCGCTGTGCCCGGCGCTGGAGGCGATCCTCCAGTGGACCGAGACGAAAGGGCAGGCCGCCACCCCAACGAAAACAGCCTCGCAAAGCGAGGCTGAATTTCGTGGCATTGCTGAGCCGGCGTTCGCCGGGTCGCGCAATGCCTACGCCGAAGGCGTAGGTGCGCTAGCTCAAAGCGAGATTTCGCTGATCTTGGCGCCTTGCACCGACACGCCAGCCTCCAGGCCGACGTTGGTCAGCACGAAACCGACGACCGGTTGGCGGATGGTGTTGGTATCGACATTGCCGTTTGCACCGATGTTGGCGACGGCCACGGTGGCGTCCGCACCGGCGGTCCAGCCCTTGCTGTTGCGGAACTTGGCCAGTGCGTCCTGGGTATTGAACAGGTAGATGACGGCCTTCGATTGAGCGCCGGCCTGGAAGCCGATCGAGCCGGCGGTGGTGCTGTAGTAAGCCTGCGTGCGGCCACCGGTGCGCAACGATCCGCGGCCATATTCGGCGCCGACACCGAAGCTTGCGCCGACCACTGCCGGGAACACCAGCACGCCGGCGGACTTGGCGACCATTTCGCGCGAGCCAGGCACCGTGTCGTACAGCTTCGAGAGCGACGCATCGACTTGCGCATCGATGGACGAACGCGAGGAGGTCGAGCTGCCCGTGTCGCCCGGCCGGGTGGTGGTGCAGCCGACGAAGGCGACGCTGCAAACCGCAACGGCGGCGATGGTGGTGAGGGTGCGCAGATTTTTGATGTACATGACAGTTCCTTTGGAAATGGATCAGGCCGGGCGGCCAAGGCCTGTCTTTGTCGACAGGTCTGGGACGGATGCTAAGTTGATTGGAAGGGGCTTTTTTGCACAGCAGAAGGGCGCCTACGTGAAGTCGGGCATCGCGGCGACGATGCATTTCCGACTTGCCGATGGTTCTGGAAAACCCTGAACAAAAAACAGGCAAATGACTGAAACTCAGTCAGTCCTGCTGTCTGCGATCCGGCCGCAACGTCGCTTCCTCCGAGGGAAATCCCTTTGAAATCAAGGCTTCATCGCCTGGCATGAACTGTGCAATATTCAGTCATTCACTCAGGAGACAAAAGCATGATTCGTCGCCACCTCTTTGCCGTCGCCGCACTTTGCAGCGCTGGCGTTTTCGCGCACGGCGCTGCCCAGGCGCAGTCGGACGAGATCCGCATCGCGCACATCTACAGCAAGACCGGCCCGCTCGAAGCCTATGGCAAACAGACGCAGACCGGCTTTCTGATGGGCCTGGACTACGCCACCGGCGGGACCATGACGCTCAACGGCAAGAAGCTGGTCGTGATCGAGAAGGACGACCAGGGCAAGCCCGACCTCGGCAAGTCGCTGCTGGCCGCCGCGTATTCCGATGACAAGGCCGCGCTGGCCGTGGGTCCGACGGCTTCGGGCGTCGCGCTGGCCATGCTGCCGGTCGCCGAGGAATACAAGAAGGTGCTGATCGTCGAGCCGGCCGTGGCCGACTCGATCACCGGCGACAAGTGGAACAAGTACATCTTCCGTACGGGTCGCAACTCGTCGCAGGACGCGATTTCGAACGCGGTCGCCATCGACAAGCCCGGCGTCACGATCGCCACGCTGGCCCAGGACAACGCGTTCGGCCGTGACGGCGTGAAGGCATTTGCCGGTGCCATCAAGAAGGCGAAGCTTGTGCATGAGGAATACCTGCCGCCCGCGACGACCGACTTCACGGCGGGTGCGCAGCGCCTGATCGACAAGCTCAAGGACGTGCCGGGTCGCAAGATCATCTGGATCGTGTGGGCCGGTGCGGGCAACCCGTTCAAGATCGTCGACCTCGACCTGAAGCGCTACGGCATCGAGATCGCCACCGGCGGCAACATCCTGCCGGCGATGGTGGCCTACAAGAGCCTGCCGGGCATGGAAGGCGCGGCCTACTACTACTTCGGCCTGCCGAAGAACCCGGTGAACGACGCCATGGTGTCGGCCCACTACAAGCAGTTCAAGTCGCCGCCGGACTTCTTCACGGCGGGCGGTTTTTCGGCCGCGATGGCTGTCGTCACCGCGCTCAAGAAGACCAATGGCGACACCAACACGAACAAGCTGATCACGGCGATGGAAGGCATGAGCTTCGACACGCCGAAGGGCAAGATGACCTTCCGCAAGGAAGACCATCAGGCGATGCAGTCGATGTACCACTTCAAGATCAAGGTCGACCCGGCGTTTGCCTGGGGCGTGCCGGAACTGGTGCATGAGATCAAGCCGGAAGAGATGGACATTCCGATTCGGAACAAGCGCTAACCCAGGCTGCGACGGCACTTCGTGCCGCCTTGGCCAATCCCCTTTCAGGGGGCAACACCAGCGGCCCGGCAAAGCCGGTTCCGCGGTGTTTCATCAACGGGCCTGGCTGACGCCGGCCGGTTCAGAAACTCCTCATGCTTGAAACCAAAGATCTGACCATCCGCTTCGGCGGGCACGTGGCGGTGAATGCGGTGTCGTGCGCGTTCGCGCCGGGCACGCTCACCGCGATCGTCGGTCCCAACGGGGCCGGCAAGACCACGTACTTCAACCTGATCTCGGGGCAACTGCGCGCGAGCGCGGGCACGGTGTCGCTCGACGGGCAGGACCTTTCGGGCCTGCCGGCCTCGGCGCGCACGCGGGCCGGGCTGGGGCGCGCGTTCCAGCTGACCAACCTGTTCCCGAACCTCAGCGTGCTGGAGAACGTGCGGCTCGCGGTGCAGGCGACGCGCGAGGGCGCGCATCGGCGTGGCCTCAATCTCTGGAGCATCTGGAGCGACCATGCCGCGCTGACCGAGCGTGCCGACCAGATCCTGGTCGACGTCGCGCTCAAGAGCCGCGAACACGCACCGGTGGCGAGCCTGCCGCACGGCGACCAGCGCAAGCTCGAGGTCGCATTGCTGATGGCGCTGGAGCCCAAGGTCTTCATGTTCGACGAGCCGACCGCGGGCATGAATTCGGCCGAAGCGCCAGTCATCCTCGACCTGATCCGCAAGCTCAAGCAGGACCGGACCAAGACCATCCTGCTGGTCGAACACAAGATGGACGTGGTGCGCGAACTGGCCGACCGCATCATCGTGCTGCACAACGGCACGCTGGTCGCCGACGGCGAGCCGGCCGAAGTGATCGCTTCGCCGATCGTGCAGGAAGCCTATCTGGGCGTCGCGAAGGAGGCTGCATGAGCAATCAAAACCTGTTGACGCTCGACGGTGTGCACACGCACATCGGTGCGTACCACATCCTGCATGGCGTCGACCTCGTCGTGCCGCGCGCCCAGCTCACCATGCTGCTCGGCCGCAACGGCGCGGGCAAGACGACCACGCTGCGGACCATCATGGGCCTGTGGCATGCGTCGCAGGGCGGCGTGCGCTTCGGCGAGCGCGACATCACGGCGCTGCAGACGCCGCAGATCGCCGGCTTGGGCATCGCCTACGTGCCGGAAAACATGGGCATCTTCGCGGACCTCACGGTCAAGGAAAACATGCTGCTCGCGGCCCGCAGCGCCAAGAACGCCGACCAGCTCGACGACGCGCGAATCAAGTGGATCTTCAAGCTCTTCCCCGCGGTCGAGAAGTTCTGGAACCACCCAGCCGGCAAGCTGTCCGGCGGCCAGAAGCAAATGCTGGCCGTGTCGCGCGCCATCGTCGAGCCGCGTGAACTCCTGATCGTGGACGAACCCAGCAAGGGCCTCGCGCCCGCCATCATCAACAACATGATCGACGCCTTCGCCGAACTCAAGTCGCAGGGCGTCACGATCCTGCTGGTCGAGCAGAACATCAACTTCGCGCAGCGGCTGGGCGACTCGGTCGCCGTCATGGACAACGGCCGCGTGGTGCACAGCGGCCGCATGGACGCTTTCTCCGCGGATGAGGAACTCCAGCAATCTCTACTGGGCCTCGCGCTATGAAGGCAATCGACCTCGACTGGAAGCCGCTGGCGCTCGTCCCGGTGCTTGCGCTGATCGCGCTGCCGCTGACCGGTTCGCTCTCGACCTGGCTCACGCTCACCGTGGCCGGGCTGGCGATGGGGATGATCATCTTCATCATCGCCTCGGGCCTCACGCTGATCTTCGGCCTGATGGACG
>JAZKDL010000145.1:5173-9428 GCA_040387575.1 Pseudomonadota bacterium | reverse complement strand
AGCAAGGTCCCACTGCTAGGCGATCTGCCCATCATCGGCAATTTCTTCAAGCAACAGTCGTACACGATGAGTGAGAAAGAGCTCGTGATCATCGTCACGCCGCGCCTGGTCAGGCCGCTCGCACGCGGAACTGATCTCGCCGGCAGTCTGCCCGGCGGTTCGGAACAACGTGACGGCCCTGTCTGGCGAACCATGATGGTCGGCGGCATCGGGGGTGGCAGCGTGCTGCCCGGGTTCTCGAAATAGGGAGACGGGTGCCGCTCGTTTTCTCGTCATGAACATGCCACGCAACCGCGCCTTGGGTTATGGCACCGATACTTATCTCTTCGCTTCCAGCAGCGGTGCCAACGTGTCGTGGCTGCTGCAGGCGCTGCAGCGCAACGGCACCGTCGTACCCGTCACGCTCAATGCCGAAATACTGGACGAACGCATTGCCGCGCTCAGTCCGCAGGCCGTGTTTCTCGACTTCTCCGACGACCAGGCCGCTGTTGCGGCCGAAGTGCATCGACAACTCAAGCGGGACTGGCCGACAGTCGCCATTCTCGGTACGGGCGCTGCGTCGCAGCCCACGATCATGCTGACCGCATTGCGCGCCGGAGTTGACGACTTCGTCGACACCGCCGCGGCGCCAGAAGACGTGACCGCCACGCTGACTGCGCTGCTGGAGCGCCGCAGCGCGCAACAGACCGGCGCACGCGGACGGACCATCGCGCTGCTCGGCGCACGCGAAGGCCTGGGCGTGACCACGCTCGCCACCAACCTCACGCTCGTCCTGCAAGACCTGCTCAAGCGCCCGCCTCTGCCTTCGGCCCCCGCCGCCGAAAACGCACGCGGCGTCGCACTGCTCGACCTTGGCCTGCCCGCCCGCGACGGACTGCTCTATCTCGACACGCAAAGCGAATTCAGCTTCGTCGATGGCGTGCGCAATCTGCGCCGGTTCGACCAGACACTGGTGCAAACCGCATTGGCTCGCCACACCAGTGGCGCCGCAGTGCTGCCATTGCCGTCGAGCCTGTCGCAGGTGCGCGAGATATCGCATGCGGACTCGGTGGCATTGATCAAACGGCTGGGCGACTTCTTCGATTTTCAGATTGCCGATCTGGGCGGCTTCTCAACCGTCGACTTCATTGCACAGACCGTCATGGAAGCCGACAAGACCTGGGTCGTGTGCGACCAGAGCATTGGCGGCATCGTTTCCACGGCCAATCTGCTGCGCGATCTCGCATCGCGCGGACTCGAGGCGCAGCGCTTCTCGCTGGTCGTCAACAAGATGGACAACGGCATCGGACTTCCCGCGCGAGACATTGCATCCCGGCTTGGCATCAACCTTGCGCATCTCTTGCCGTCGCGCCGCACACCCTTGGTCGCGGCATCGACCCGCGGCGAGATGCTGGCACGCACCTCGCGCAAGGACCCTTACATACAAGGCGTGCTCGGCATGGCGAAAGCCCTGCTGCGCGAATACGCCGACGGCGCGCAGATCGTCGCACCACCCGAATCATCCTGGAGCGCCTTCATGACGCAGATCACCGGCAAATGGAAAAGCGCGAGAGAAGGCTGAGCATGTCTACCGATATCGAATTTGCCGACGACAACGAGGCCTTCCGCAACTCGCAGCAGTTCCAGGACATCAAGAGCTGGACGCACGAACACCTGCTGAGTCGCATCGAGGAGCTGGGTGCCGAGTTTGGCCGCTGGTCGCGCGCGTCGATCCAGCAGTTCGTCGAGTTGGAGCTCGACAGCTTCGTGCGGTTGCAGCGTGTACCGATCAACGATCGCGAGATGCAATTGATCGCCGATGCGTTGACCAAGGAACTGGCCGGATTCGGGCCGCTGGAAGACCTGCTGAACGATGTCGAGGTGGAAGACATCCTGATCAACGGACACAAGCAGGTGTACGTGTCGCGGCATGGAATATTGCAGCGCGAGTCGCTGCGCTTCAACGACGAAGAGCATGTGCTGCGCATCGTGCGGCGCATCCTGGCGCCATTGGGCCGTCGACTCGACGAATCCAATCCGATGGTGGATGCACGACTCCCCGATGGTGGCCGTATCAACGCCATCATCGAGCCACTGGCGATCGACGGCATGTCGGTGTCGATCCGGAAGTTCCGCAAGGACCCGTTGAAGCCGGCGGACCTGGTGCAGCTCGGCACTTTCGACGCGGCGATGGCGCAATTGCTCGAGATCGCGGTGAAGGCGCGCTGCAACATCATCGTGAGCGGTGGCACGAGCTCCGGCAAGACGTCGCTGTTGAATGCCTTGGCGACATTCATCCCCGAGACCGAGCGCGTCGTGACCATTGAAGACACGGCTGAACTGTCGCTGGGCCACGCGCACGTGGTGCGGCTCGAAAGCCGGCCCGGCGGCTTCGACGGCGCGGGCATCGTGTCGATTCGCGACCTGCTGCGCAACAGCCTGCGGATGCGGCCGGACCGGATCATCGTGGGCGAAGTCCGCGGCGCCGAAGTCATCGAGATGATGCAGGCGATGAACACCGGCCATGACGGGTCGATGGGAACCATCCACGCAAGTTCGCCACGCGAATGCATCTATCGCCTCGAGATGCTTGCGGGGTTCGCTGGCTATCAGGGCAGCGAGTCGAGCCTGCGTCGCCAGATCGCCAATGCGGTGGACTTCATCGTGCAGATCGGCCGCTTGTCGGGCGGGCAGCGTCGCATCCTGTCGATCTCGGAAATCACGGGCGTGAATGACAACGTCGTAGCGATGCAGGAGCTGTATCGCTATGAGCCAGTCGCCGGGCCCGACGGTCTGGAACGCGATCGCTGGGTGACCTTGGGCATTGCGCCGCACTCTCCCAAAGTGACGCGTTTCCGGCAGACGCTGCAGCGCGCGCAAGGAGATCTGCGTGCCTAGAGGTCTCATCATCGTTGCGATGATCGCGATGCTGATGGCTGCGGCAGGGCTGGTGCTGTGGCAATGGGCGGCGGCACGCCAAGCACGCAAGCTCTCCGCCAAGCATCTGGCCCAGCAGATGACGGAGCGCCTGACACGCGAAGAAACGGCGTTCGATATTCGCCGCACCAGAAGCGCAACGACGCCGTCGATGAGCGACCCTTGGGCCGCTGCGGCGGCAGTCGAGGCGTCGGCCATTGCGCGGAAGAGCCTCATCGACAGAGTTCCGCTGCCCGCCTGGTTGCGCGGCGCGGTCACGGCGCGAGCGATCGTCCTTGGAGCAGTTGTTGCTCTGGTCGCCAGCGGATTGACACTGGCTTGGCTCGGAGCCGTCGCGGCCACCGCGGTATTCGTTCTGCTGGCGCTTCTGGGCATATTCGTGCTTTGGATGCGGGTTCAGAAAACGCGGAAGAAGCTCATCAGCCAGCTGCCCGGCTTCATCGACTCCATGGTGCGACTCATCACCATCGGCAACTCGGCACATGCGGCGTTTCAACTGTCTGTGGTGAATGCAAAGCCGCCGCTGCGCGACTGCATGGAAGGTGCTGCCAGCCTGGTACGTGCAGGTGTCGAGCTGGACCAGGCACTCAACCAGATGGCGAATGGCATGGACGTCGAGGAGCTCTATCTGCTCGCTTCCATTCTGGGCCTGGGCATCCGTTATGGCGGGCGGACCGACATGCTGCTCGAGCGCGTTGCCGCCTTCATGCGGGACCGGGAACAGGCCGAAGAAGAGCTGACTGCAATGTCGGCGGAAACCAGGCTGTCCGCATGGATCCTGAGTCTTCTTCCATTGGGCATGGTCGCCGTCATCATGTTCCTCAATCCCGAGTACTTTCGCCGGATGCTGGGCGACAGCACGGGCCAGACCCTGCTCATGGGCGCCTTCGGTCTCCAGGTGGTCGGCGTGCTGCTGCTGTACCGGCTGGCACGCCTGGCGTGAGCGAAAAGGTGAAGCACGCATGGCCCTGACCACTGACCAGTTGACGACATTCAGCATCGCGCTGTTTGCCGTCGCCCTGTTGATCGTCGCTGGCTTGCTGGTGCTGCGCGAACTGCAGCGTGCACGCAGCGGCAACACGCTCGGAAAGGCGATTCGACGCGCCTCTGCTGCATCCACCGACACGGGCTGGCAGCCCGCCCGCACCAAGAAGCGCGATGCAGATGAGGCAAAGAGCGACGCGGCCCAGAATGCATCCGAATTGCCCGTGCATTGGCTGCGAACCCGAATGGGCCAGGCGCTGGTCGCCGACGAAGACAAGCGGCTGATCGAACAAGCGGGCTTTACCTCCGTCCGCGCGCAACTCGTCTTCCTGGTGATGCGGGTGGCACTCGCGGT
>JAZKDL010000145.1:0-5163 GCA_040387575.1 Pseudomonadota bacterium | reverse complement strand
TGCTGCTCGGCTACCTGGCTGTCGTCGAAGGCCTGCTCAAGTACAACGCCGCCATCGTCATGGCCATCTTTGCAGCCATCGGCTTCATGCTGCCCAAATGGGTCCTGAAGCAACTGGCCTCCAAGCGGCGCGAGAAGGTCGTCCAAGAGCTTCCGTTGTTCGTCGACCTCTTGCGATTGTTGCAAGGCGTGGGTCTGAGCCTGGACCAGAGCCTGCAGGTCATGGCCGACGACTTCGAACATGTCCTCAAGGTATTGAGCGGCGAATTGAAGATTGCCAACCGCCAATACAGCCAGGGACGTTCGCGAGAACACTCCTTGAACCGACTCGCAACGCTCTACGACAACGACAGCCTCGCAGGCCTGGTCGCCTTGTTGATCCAGGTAGACCGCCATGGCGGTGCCGTTCAGGAGCCTCTGCATCAATTCAGCGAGCGACTTCGCGAGACGCGCCGCTCGGAGATGAAAGCTCGCATCGGAAAGATCACCGTGAAGATGACGGGCGTGATGGTCGTCACGCTGTTGCCCGCATTGCTGATCGCCGTTGCCGGTCCTGGTTTTCTTGCTGTCATTCGCGCCCTGGGAGGCATTGCCAAATGAACGATATGAATGCATCGCGTTGCATCGAAACACGGGCTCCTCTGAAGGTCCTGTGCGCGACCTTTGTGTTGCTGGCACTCGGTGCCTGCAGCACTCCGAGCAACAAGGGCTATTACCCGGCCGCAGCCGACCAGCAGCTTCGTTCAGCGGCGGAAGCCGCCGCGTCGCCAGGCGTCGGTGCGACTGCCACCGCGGACACTGCGTCGACCTATCTGAAGCTGGTCGAGCAGATGCAGCGCGATGGCCTGTGGTTCGCGTCGATCGCCCATATCGATTCGCTCGAAAAACGTTGGGGGGCTTCTCCGGAATCCATTCGTCTGCGTGCCGATGCATTGCGGCAAACGGAGCAGACCGAAGCGAGTCGGCAGCTCTACGGCAAGCTCATGGGTACGCCATTCGAGGGCGCCGGCTATCACGGCCTGGGGCTGATCGCCGGCGGGCAGCAGAATTTTCCGCAAGCCGTCGACATGCTGGAACGTGCGCAGCGGCTGAATCCCACGGATGCGCTCCTGTTGAGCGACCTCGGCTATGCACGCATGCGCGCCGGACAGATTCCGGCTGCGCGGGTTCCGTTGATGCAGGCACTTCAGTTGCAGCCGGACAACCCGCGAGTGCAAGTGAATGTCGCGCTCTATCTGCAGGCCAGCGGGCAGTCCGAGCAGGCGACCGCCTTGATGGATTCCCGCAGCATGCCGCCCGCGACGCGCTCGGCCATCGTGTCGGCCGCACGGCAACTGTCGCCGACGGCAGACCGCATCGCTGCCGTGGAGAACAGGCCTCTGCAAGTGGCTGCGGTCTCTTCGGCCATGCTGGATCAACCAGGCGGCGAAGGGCTCGCACTGAAGACTGCGGCTTGGCCACGCCGCGTGCCGGTAATGGTGCGACCTGATCCCGCCGCGGCAGCAAGCACCGACAGATCGACAACGCCCGCAGCGAGCGCCATCGGCAGCCCCGCCGCCACAACTGACAACGGAGTCCGCCAATGACATTCCCTGCCTCTCCTCAGCCGCGTGGCGTGCGATACGCCTGCGTCGCAGTGCTGTCCACGCTGGCCAGCACCGCCGCCATGGCGCAGACGGTCCCGCTGACGCCGATGACACCGGTCACTGAAGTGCGTGTGCCCGAAGCATCGCCAGCACCGGCAGCCAATCCGTTGCCGCAAACAGTGCCGCTGGCCCATGGCGCACCCGCATCCGTTGCCGTGTCAGAGGCCGCCGAAGTCGAATGGAAACCGGCACTGAAGGTTGGCGAAGCGACCTCGGGACTCTTCGCACTCCAGGCGAGTGGCGCCGCGGCGTCGCGGACGACCCGCGCAGTGCCTGGCGAGGTCGCGGGTCGGAGCTATCAGCGCTATCTGAAGAGCTTCGAATACCCGATCCCGGAGAAATTTGGCGCGACGGTGAAGAGCTCGGGCACCAACAGCGGAGGCGGCACGCCCTGATCGCGGCAGCCCCGCCTTCCGATGCCCATGAACACCATGTTCCTATCGTCTCGACTGCGTAGAAGGGCACGCCAGCGCGGCGTGTATGCGGTCGAGTACGCCATCGTGTTCCCGATCTTCTTCCTGCTGATCTACGGGATCATCAGCTACGGGATCATCTTTGCATTGCGGCTCGGCATGCAGACGGCGGCTGAGGACGGTGCGCGCGCCGGCTTGCGTTACTGCGGCACGCAACTGACGTGCCGGACCACCGCAGCCAGCACGGAGGCACTCGCTCGCATGACCTGGCTCAAGAACGCCACGGTGACTGCGAAGACCTGCCCGATCGGCGTGGACTGCGCCGTGGGCACGGTGCCCACCTGCGGGTCGACCTTGCCCACCCGGTGCCAGATCGTCGTGACGGTGGATTACGACTACACCGCGCATCCGCTGGCGCCGCCGCTGCCGGGCCTCGGACTGTTGCTTCCCACCAGCGTTCAGGGCCGTGCAAGCGTGCTGCTGGTGGATGGAAAAGTCGGCGGAGGCAGTTCATGACGGGCTCGGTACGCAACGCCGCTCGACGCTCGCAGCAAGGTGTGGCCGCCATCGAGTTCGCGCTCGTGTTCTCGACGCTCCTTGTCTTCCTCTATGGCATCGCGACCTTCGGCTCGGTGTTCTATACACAGCAGGCCGTGTCTCGCGCAGCGGAAGATGGTGCGCGTGCCTTGACCGCGTTCAACGGACCGGTGACCAGCGACACCATCACGGCCGTGAAGAGCGTGATCTACGACTCCTTGTCAACCTCGCTGGTGGGCCCGTCGAACGCGACGCAGGCGCAGCGCAAGACCTGGCTGCAAAGCAATCTCACGGTGAACGTCGATGCCACCGGGCTTGTTCGCGTGACCTATCCATATGACCGGAGCCGACTGCTCAATCTGTCCGAGTCCTGGGTTCCCACCACGATCGTCGGCCGCGCCCAGATCGCGCTGTAGGAAAGGGTATCCCGTGAAATCCCCTCGCCTTTCCAGACACGCACAGCGCGGCTCGATCATCGTGAATGCGACGATCGCGATGAGCCTGATGGTCATCCTCTTGATCGGGTCGGAACTCGGCTACCTGTTCTATTTGAAGCGCGAGTTGCAAAAGACGGCCGACCTCGCCGCACTGGCCGGTGCGACCAGTGTGACGACCAGCGATTGCTCAGCCGGACGGACCGCGGCTCTGAACAATGCGAACAACGCCACCACGGGGAACATGCCGCCCGGCCTGCTGGCGCTCGCCGGAGGTGAAGTGACGTGTGGAAGATGGACGTCGGCCGGTACAGTGACGGATCCGGCCAGCCGTTTCACCTCTGCGACGAGCAGCTTGAATGCGGTGCAGGTTCAGTTCACGCGCACGCCTGCGTCGCTGCTTGCGTTCTTCACCGGCAGCAGGACCATATCCGTGCATGCGGTCGCAGCCAAGGCTCTTCCCGCGGCAGCGCTGAGCATTCGCAGCACGCTGATCACCATTGACCAATCCAAATCGGATCTATTGAACGCGGTCATCGGCGGCCTGTTAGGCGGAAGCATCAATCCCCCGCTCACGATCGGCGGATGGCAGGGATTGGTCAATACGAACGTCAGCTTGCTGGACCTGCTCGTGCAGTTGGGTGCATCGGCGGGGACCTACGATGCGGTTCTGCAAACCAATCTCACGGTCAAGCAGTTGATCGATGCAACCCTCGCCGTTGCACAGCGGAACGGCAGCACTGCGACGGCCGCCATCACGGCGTTGCAAAGCCTGAGTACCACAGCCAACATTGCCGGTCTGCCCCAGCTCAAACTGGGCGATTTGCTGGGTGTTGCCACCGGGACCTCGAGCACTGGACTGGATCTGGACTTGCAGGTCTTTCAATTGATCCAGGGCATGGTGCAACTGGCCAATGGGAGCAGCGCGATTGCAGCGACCATTCCAATCACCGTCCCCGGCGTGGCCGGTGTCACCGCCCAGGTCAAGGTGATCGAGAAGCCGCAGATTTCCGCGATTGGGAATCCGGATCTGATCACCCCGTCCCTGGGTTCATCAGACCCCAACAAGATCTACGTCCGAACAGCCCAGATCCGCACACTTTTTACGTTCAATCTCAGTGGCCTGACCAACACGGTAAGCCAGCTCACCAACATTCTTTCTTCCACAGCCAACGCGATCACGCCGCTCACAAATTTCCTGTCGAGCGTCAGTTCTCTGAGCCTGACCAATCTGGTTCCGTCGCTGGTGGGCGTCGTTGCATGTGGCATCGTCCTGACGCCCGACTGCACAGTGTCCAAGGTAACGTATGTTTCCGTGCTTCCGACTGCCGCGCTGAATCTTTCCATTGATTCGGGGTCCGGCTCTGCCTATGTCACGGGTCACAGTTGCAGTGGCGACGGCTACACGAAGTCTCTGACCGCCAATGCTGCCACCAGCGCAGCCGATCTGCGGATAGGTACGATCAGCAATGCTTTCTCTTCTTCCAGCGCAATCTCGGTCAGTCCAGTTCCAGTGGGGGAGATTGGCTATCAGGAATCGCGCTATGACGCCTGCCTGCTCTCTTTGATCTGCTCGGGGCAGAAGTGGAAGAACAGCTCGGGCAACTTCGTGACGGGCCAGACGAACGGTGTCAAGACCATCGTGGCTGGCCTGGGCCTGAAGGTGGACTCCCCTGTCGCGGCGTCCAGCAAGGCTTTGACGTTCAGCGCGCCGGCGGCCACCAATCTGCCAGAGATCGATGCCAGCCCCTACAGTGGTACCGGCAATGATCCATCCTATCAATCGGTCACGAGCACATCATTGGTCACAAGCCTTTCTGCGACATTGGGCGGCATCCAACTGCAGCCGTACGGCAGTACCGGCAGTGTGCTGGGCTCCGTGTTGATCGGCACCGTTTCGCTGATCAACAGCCTGCTCTCCTCACTGCAGGGCGTTATCAACACGGCCCTTGGGCCTCTGCTCAATCCGGCCGTCAACACCCTGCTGGATGCACTGGGTGTCGACCTTGCCAAGAGCGATGTCGGCGCCCGCATGTCCTGCAGCCGAGGCGCCGAACTCGTCTATTGAATTGCGCTCCCCATCAGCGCATAACAACCCACTTCCCCGCACCCTTCCCCCGCATGAGCCCCCCCA
>JAZKDL010000144.1:1827-4296 GCA_040387575.1 Pseudomonadota bacterium | reverse complement strand
GCCCTGGCCGTTGGCGCCCAGGATGCCGATGCGCTGGCCGGCCAGCACCGAGCGGTTGACGCCGCGCAGGATGGTCTTGGGTTCGGCGTCCTCGGGCACGTAGCCGAAGCTCGCGTTGCTGATCGACAGCATCGGATTCGGGATGTTGCCCGGCTCCTTGAATTCGAAGGTGAAGTCGGCTTCCGCCAGCAGCGGCGCGACCTTTTCCATGCGTTCCAGCGCCTTGACCCGGCTCTGTGCCTGCTTCGCCTTGCTCGCCTTGGCCTTGAAGCGGTCGATGAACTTCTGCAGGTGGGCGATCTTTTCCTGCTGCTTGCCGAAGGCGGCCTGCTGCTGTTCCATGTGCAGCGCGCGCATTTCTTCGAACTTGCTGTAGTTGCCACCGTAGCGCGTGAGCTTGGCATGCTCGATGTGCAGCGTGACGTTGGTCACGGCATCGAGAAACTCGCGGTCATGGCTGATCACGATCATCGTGCCGGCGTACTTCTGCAGCCACGATTCGAGCCAGACGAGCGCGTCCAGGTCCAAGTGGTTGGTCGGTTCGTCGAGCAGCAGCAGGTCGCTCGGGCACATCAGCGCGCGCGCGAGCTGCAGGCGCATGCGCCAGCCGCCGGAGAAGCTGTTCACCGGCTCGTCGAGTTCGTGGCTCTTGAAGCCGAGGCCGAGGATCAGCGCCTGCGCGCGCGGCAGCGCGTCGTGCTCACCCGCATCGGCGAGGTCGGTGTAGGCGTGGGCGAGCGCCATGCCGGCGTCCGCATCGTCGGGATTGGCTTCGTAGCGGGCCTCGACCTGGGCGAGTGCCTCGCGCAGTTCGGTCAGCCGCGTGTCGCCGCCCACCACGAACTCGCTGGCCGAGTCGTCGGTCTCGGGCATGTCCTGCGCGACCTGCGCCATGCGCCATTGCTTGGGCTTGGAGAAGTCGCCGCCGTCTTCGTGCAACGTGCCGTTGAAGAGTGCGAACAACGTCGACTTGCCGGCGCCGTTGCGCCCCACGAGGCCGACGCGTTCGGTCGGATTGATGACGACGCTGGCACCGTCCAGGAGGACTTTGGCGCTGCGGCGCAGGATGACGTTCTTGAGGGTGATCATGGGTTCGGCGAAAGATGGCGCATGCCGTCGACTGCGGCCAATGCTGCGGCGGCCTGGGCGTCGTGCGCAAAGACAAAGGGGGCGCCGTAGATCGTTTCGTCGGGAAACTCGGTGATCAACGTCAGGGCTGCGGTGTCCTGACGATCGACTTCGCTGATCATGCAGGCCGTGCCGTGGATGACTTCGAATGGCAGATCGCCGGCGTGCACATTGTAGCTGGCGAGCTGTTTTCGATTGAACTCCATCAGGGCTTGCGATCTTGCCAATTCGAGGCAGACATGCTCGGTGAGACGTCGTGCGCGGTCGCCCCAACCCGCGTGGTGGCGCACGATCAGGAAGAAGCCCTTGGGTATGGTCCAGAACGCGAAGCCCCGCGGGATGTAGCCGCTCATCGGGCGCGTCCATTCGTGCGCAGGGTAGCCGTGCAGGTTGACGTGCAGGTCGGCGCCCGACAACCTGAGCGCCTGCAGGCGCGCTTCGCGTTCGAAGAACGGCGGGGCGTCGCGGTATTCGACGTCGTCGCCCAGCGCCGTGTAGCGCGCGGCGTGATGCATGTGGCGGGGCGCAGGCACGCATAGCTCCTGGTGCAGCGCGTAGCCGTCCGGGTTTTCGAGCGGAATCACCGCGAAATGCGCGTCCGGGCGCGTTGCCAACACCTGCGCGGCACGCAACGCGCCGACGACGCCAGACGTCTCGTTGGCGTGCTGGCCGCCGCTGATCAGGACCGCCGGGCCGCTGCCTCGGTGATGGACGCCATGGACCGGCCGGCCCTGGCGGCTCGTCGCGACAAAGCGGACGCCCGGGCGTCCGTTTCGGTTGGCGACCCGGTCGAACGCTTCGGCCACGAACGCTGGCGCGAGCGGCTCGGTGGCTTCGGCCAGCGCCGTCGGCAGGCTTGGAACCACAGTTGCCAGGACCTGCGCGTCCGCCGCCGGATATGACCGCGTGGCGATACGCAGGCGCACCGTGCCATCGCCCGGCCGCACGTCCGGCACGATCTGGCCGGGTTGCAGGCGGCGGTCGCCGGCCGCGCGGCCGCTGCGGCGCTGAAAAATCTCCATCAGCGTGAAGTACAGGTCTTCGTGCAGCGCTTCATGGCTGTTGATCCAGCCGGATTCTTCCGGCGGCGCAAAGGCGATGCCGGGCAGGTCGGCGCGCAGGTCGAGCCGCTCGAAATACGGCTCGCTAGCCGGCCAGTCGTGGGCCATGACCGCATCGATCGCGAGCCGGAACAATGCTTCGTGCTCCGATTCGTGCGGACCGTCTGACTCGATGGTCGAGCCTTGCCGCACGCGCAGCCAGGCGGTCGGGGACAGCAGGGTTTCGCCGAGCGCGTCGACGTGGACGCGGTTCGGCGCGAAGACGACGTCCTGGCGGCGG
>JAZKDL010000144.1:0-1727 GCA_040387575.1 Pseudomonadota bacterium | reverse complement strand
CCGGCGTTGGCGCGCGCCAGCGCATCGCGCGTCAGCAACAGAACCTGGTCTTCGCCGGCCGCAGTCTCGAGCCAGATTGCCTCGAGAGTCGGGAAGGCCGTCTCGAAATGGTCGCGCTCGTTGCCGACTTCCAGCACCAGCACGGCCGTTTCGTTCATGACGGCCGGCGCGGCGCGCAGCAGGCTGCGCACGAAGTCCATGCCGTCGGCGCCGCCAGCGAGCGCCAGCGCAGGTTCCGCCAGGTACTCGGCCGGCAGCGTGGCCATGCTGCCGGCATTGACGTACGGCGGATTGCACAGGATCAGGTCCCACGGCCCGGGCAGCGCCGACAGGCCGTCCGATTCGACCAGCGTGATGCGATCGTCGAGCTGATGGCGCGCCACATTGATGGCTGCAACCTCGAGCGCTTCGGTCGAGATGTCGGCTGCGGTGACCTGCACGTCCGGGTAGGTCAGGGCGGCCAGGACGGCGAGGCTGCCGTTGCCGGTGCACAGGTCGAGCACCTGACGCGTGTGCTCGCCGAGCCAGTGGTCGATGCTGCCGTCGGCCAGCAGTTCGGCGATGAAGCTGCGCGGCACGATCGCGCGTTCGTCGACGTAGAAGGACACGCCCTGCAGCCAGGCTTCCTTGGTGAGATAGGCGGCAGGCTTGCGGGTCTCGATGCGGGTGTCGATCAACGCCGCGACCCGTGCCGCGTCGGCTGGCGACACCGGCCGGTCGGCGGCCGCGTCGATGTCGTCGATCGGCAGCCGCAACTGCCACAGCACCAGCCAGGCGGCTTCGTCGAAGGCGTTGTCGGTGCCGTGGCCGAAGGCGACGCCGGCGTCGGCCAGCCGGCTTGCGCTGGCCTCGATCAGTTCGATGACGGTGTTGTTCATGATGCCAACCTCGCTTCCAGCGCGTCGAGCGTGCGCCGGTAGATGTTCTTCAGCGGCTCGATGTCCGCTACCGCGATGTGCTCGTCGATCTTGTGGATGCTCGCGTTCACCGGACCGAGTTCGATCACCTGCTTGCAGATCTTCGCGATGAAACGCGCGTCGCTGGTGCCGCCGCTGGTCGACAGCTCGGTGTCGATGCCGGTTTCGGCGCGGATCGCCTGCTGCACGGCTTCGACCAGTTCGGCCGGCTGCGTGAGAAAGGGCAGGCCGCCGACCGTCCAGGCCAGTGTGTAGTCGAGCCCGTGCGCATCCAGCACCGCCTGCACGCGCTGCTGCAGTGCCGCAGGCGTCGATTCGGTCGAGAAACGGAAATTGAAGTCGATCGTGGCCGTGCCTGGAATGACGTTGCTCGCGCCCGTACCCGAATGGATATTGCTGATCTGCCAGCTGGTCGGCTGGAAATACGCGTTGCCCGCGTCCCAGCCGCCGGCGGCGTTGATGGCGACCAGTTCGGCCAGCGCGGGCGCGAACGCATGCACCGGGTTCTTGGCCAGGTGCGGGTAGGCGATGTGGCCTTGCACACCCTTGACCGTGAGCTTGCCGCTCATGGTGCCGCGGCGGCCGTTCTTGATCATGTCGCCGCAGCGTTCGACCGAGGTCGGCTCGCCGACGATGCAGTAGTCGATCGTCTCGTTGCGCGCGGCCAGCGTGTTGCAGACGATCACGGTGCCGTCCACGCCCGGGCCTTCCTCGTCGCTGGTCAGCAGCAGCGCGAGCGTGAGCGCCGGGTCGGGATGCTGCGCCAGGAATTCTTCGATAGCGACGACGAAGGCGGCCAGCGAGGTCTTC
>JAZKDL010000143.1:0-2914 GCA_040387575.1 Pseudomonadota bacterium | reverse complement strand
GCTGCTTCACCACCGACCCGAGCGTGTCGTCGAGCCTCAAGTTCCTGCGCAAGACACCCTGGGCGCGCGAGAAGGTCGAGAGCCTCTATCTCTTCATGTTGCGCGACCAGCGCCGCCAACAGCAGGCCGGATCACGCGAATGAAGGCTCGCGTCGAGCCGCTCGGGGCCGAATTCGAGACCGATGCGGACTCGACGCTGCTGCAGTCGGCAGACCACGCCGGGATCGAACTGCCAAGCTCCTGCCGCAATGGCACCTGCCGGAGCTGCATCTGCCTGCTGCGCGCGGGCCGGGTGCGCTACTGCGTCGAATGGCCGGGCCTGAGCGTCGATGAAAAGGTCGAGGGCTGGACGCTGCCCTGCGTCGCGATCGCGCTGGAAGACGTGACGCTGGACGTGCCTCTCGCCCGCGCCATCTTTCCCGGCTAACGCGCCGTCTGCGTCGCGGCCGGGTCGTTGCGCTGCGGCACGATCTGATCGCGCTGCGCCAGCGACGGAAACAGCTTGAACCAGGCCGCCGCCACCAGGATGGTGCCGACGCCGCCGAGCACCACCGAACCGACCGGCCCGAGCAATGCCGCGGTCGCACCCGATTCGAACTCGCCCAGCTGGTTGCTGGCGCCAATGAAGATCGAATTCACTGCACTCACGCGACCGCGCATCGCATCGGGCGTCTCGAGCTGCACCAGCGTCTGGCGGATCACGACGTTGACCATGTCGGCGCCGCCCGAGATGGCCAGCGCGATCAGCGACACGATGAAGCTGCGCGACAGGCCGAACACCACCATGCAGAGCCCGAACGCAGCCACGGCGAGCAGCAGCGTGCGGCCCACCCGTCGCTCGACAGGCCGACGCGTCAGCACCACCGAGGTCACCAACGCTCCTACGGCCGGTGCGCTGCGCAGCAGCCCCATGCCCCAGGGACCGGTATGCAGGATGTCCTTGGCATAGATCGGCAACAGCGCCACCGCGCCGCCGAGCAGCACCGCGAACAGGTCGAGCGACACCGCGCCGAGCACCGGCTTGCGGCGCCAGATGAAGTCGACGCCAGCGAACACCGTCGCCAGCGTGACCGGTTCACGCGTGCGCGTCGGCTGCAGGTAGCGCAGGCCGCCGATCAGCACGCTGCCGACCAGGAACAGCATCAGGCTGGCGCCATAGACAACGCCCGTTCCCGCCGCGAAGAGCAACCCGCCCAGCGCAGGGCCGCCGATGATGGCGCCCTGCATGCCAGCGGAGCTGAAGGCCATCGCCCGCGGCAGCATCAGCGGCGGCACCAGCATCGGCGTGAGCGCCTGTTGGGCGGGCATCTGGAAGGCCCGCACAGCGCCGAGCACGATCGACAGGCCGAGCAGCAGGAACCGCGAGTCATGGCCGGTCTGGTGCGCCAGCAGCAGCGCGAGCGCGACTGTGGCCTGCACCCCGAAGCAGATTGCGACGATGCGGCCGCGATGATGCCGGTCGACGATGTGGCCCGCATAGAGCGCCAGAACCAGCGCCGGAACGAACTGGTACAGGCCTACCAGGCCGAGATCCCAGGCGCTCGCCGTGAGGTCGTACATGTGCCAGCCGATGGCCACCAGCAGCATCTGGCTGCCGGCGGTGCCGAACAAGCGCGCCATCCACATGCGCATGAAGGGACGCTCGCGCGTCAGGTCGGAAAAACTCGGGGCAACGGCTGCGTCGGACATCCGTTCGAGGATAGCCGACCCCTACACTTTCCGCCGATGAGCACCTTCCCCGAACTCCAGCCGATCCATGAAGACGCGCACCTGCTGGTGCTCGACAAGCCAGCCGGACTGCTGTGCGTGCCAGGCCGCGGCGAGGACAAGCAGGACTGCCTGAGCGCCCGCGCGCAACGGCGCTGGCCCGACGCGCTGGTGGTTCATCGCCTGGACATGGCGACCAGCGGACTGGTGCTGATGGCGCGCACTCCAGCAGTCCAGCGCACGCTGGGCGATGCCTTTGCCGCGGGTGAGATCTGGAAGCGTTACGAGGCGATCGTCGATGGCCTGGCGACGAGCGAAGAATGGGCGGTCATCGACGCACCGATCGCCGCCGACTGGCCGAACCGGCCGCTGCAGAAGATCGACGCGCTCGGGAAGCCGAGTCTCACGCGCTGGCGCGTGCTGCACACGCTCACCGAGCGTGTAGCGACTCATCTGCTGCTGGAGCCACGAACGGGCCGAACGCACCAGTTGCGCGTTCATCTGGCATCGATCGGCCATCCGATCCTGGGCGATGCGCTCTATGGGGACGAACGGGTGAAGAACCTGGCACCGCGGCTGCTGCTGCACGCTGGCGTGTTGCAGTTCAGGCATCCGGCGACCGGCGCCGCCGTGCGTTTCGAGAGCCCGACACCGTTCGCCTGAAACGCTTCAGCCGCCCTTGACCACGAGCACCGGCATCGGCGCGTCCTGCAGTACGCGCTGCGTCACGCTGCCGAGCAGCAGCTTCTCGATGCCCGTGCGGCCATGCGAACCCATCACGATCAAGTCGGCACCCACGCCCTTGGCGGTATCGACGATGCCTTCATGCACCACGTGACCGTCGATCACGCGCTGGTCGCTGTGCAGGCCTTCGGCAGCCAACGCAGCGACCCCCCGGGCCAGCGCGGTGTTGGCGCTGCTGGTGGCCGCCGCCAGGTATTCGTTCTGTCCCAGCGCATAGTCCGCGCCGACGCCGATGAAGGGATAGTTGTCGATCACATGGATCAGCGTGATGCGGCTGCCGAAAGCCAATGCGAGTCCGCTGGCCTTGGTGACCGCCAGCATCGAAGTCTCGGAACCGTCGATGGGAACCAGGATGTGATTGAACATGGCGTACCTCGTTGTGCTTGACGAAGCCCGATCGGGCTCTGGGTGCTGAATTTACCCCTGCGACGGAACGAAGGGTGTAGGAATTGGAGCGCGCGCG
>JAZKDL010000142.1:0-4593 GCA_040387575.1 Pseudomonadota bacterium | reverse complement strand
AAGAGCTGGACTACGACATCGTCAACGTCGAACAGGATCATCGCTACCGCGACTTCTGGCAGACCTACCACCGCATGACCGAGCGCAAGGGCACGACGGTGCAGACCGCGAAGATAGAGATGCGCCGCCGCCTGACGCTGATTGGATCAATGCTGCTGCACAAGGGCGAGGTCGACGGCATGATCTGTGGCACATGGGGCAACACCGTGCTCCATCTGCACTACATCGACCAGGTGATTGGCAAGCGTCCCGGTGGCTGCGCGAGCACGCCCCAGGATCTGCCAATCTATGCGTGCATGAACGGCCTGTTGCTACCCGATCGCCAGGTCTTTCTGGTCGATACGCACGTCAACTATGACCCGACGCCCGAGGAATTGACTGAGATCACGACCATGGCCGCCGAAGAAATGATGCGGTTCGGCCTGAAACCAAAGGTGGCGTTGCTTTCGCATTCCAACTTCGGTACGAGCAACCAGCCCAGCGCGGTCAAGATGCGCCGCACGCTCGATCTGCTGCGCGTGCAAGCGCCCTGGCTCGAGGTAGATGGCGAAATGCATGGTGACGTCGCGCTCGACGGCAAGCAGCGCGATGCCGTAATGCCGCACAGCGCACTGGCTGGCGATGCCAATCTGCTGGTATTCCCCAACCTCGATGCAGCGAACATTTCCTACAACCTGCTGAAGACCGCCGCGGGTGGCAACATCGCCATTGGCCCGGTGCTGCTCGGCGCCGCCAAACCTGTGCATATCCTCACCGCCAGCGCCACTGTACGGCGCATCGTGAACATGACGGCACTCACCGTCGCCGACGCCAACGCCGATCGATAGGCGTTACAGCGACAGCGGTCGCTAACTTTAGAAAGTTACCAAATGCGTGCTCGCCTGCTCAAACTTTGAGCAGGCGCTTGCTATTTGTGCGCGCGTGATGCACACTGGCGGGCTTGATTCGCGGGTTAACCCCAAGTTGGCCTCAGATTCGCTCTTGCTCTTTACTTTGGTCCTACGGCGTCAAACGCCTCGTCAATGGCCTCGATCACGTCTTTTGTATCCCGATTTGCCATCACCGGCTTGATGTTGCTGGCGCTGGGCACGGGGTCCCAGGCTCGAGACTTCTTCGGTACCAAGGCCGGGCAGCAGGCACAGGAATCGATCGCGTTGGCGGAGTTGCCAGCGCAGGGCCAGCGAACCTACGGGGCCATTCAGAATGGCGGCCCTTTCAAGCACGACAAGGACGGCACAGTGTTCGGCAATCGCGAACGGATCTTGCCCTCCGAACGGCGTGGGTACTACCGCGAATACACCGTCGATACGCCGGGCTCACGCAATCGCGGGGCGCGGCGGATTGTCTGCGGAGGTGAAAAAACCCGACCAGCAATTTGCTGGTACACGGCCGATCACTATGCAAGCTTCAAACGGATTGTTCCGTGAGCGATGAACTGAATGGGATCGGCGCCTCACAGCGTCCCGTAAAAGAAATGACGACAACCATGGAAAGACCAGCGGAGATGACTTTATCCCTTCGTGGAGTGCGCCCCAATATCGTGCAGTCGATTCGAGCGTTCCGAGTAAGCGATCTGCAGGAAGCAGCAAATGCTGCGGGCCAGCATTTTCTCTATGCCAACCTCGCCAACGCATTGACGAAGCAGGACGTGCTGGATCTGATTGCACAGCAATTCACTTTCCCGGCTCATTTCGGGAAAAACTTCGATGCGCTGTACGACTGCATGACGGATCCCTTGCACAAATCGGGCCCGCAGCCAGGTTTCATCGTGGTGCTTGAACAGATTCCCGCCAATTCGAAGTTCGACAAGGAAGCGCGGGAACAGCTTCTCGATATCTTCCGTGACGCAGCCGACTATTGGGGAGATCGGAAGATACCGTTCAGGTGCTTCTATTCTTTTCTGTAGCCCGTTCTGCACACACCAGCCAAGCAGAACGGGCGAACGAGGCACAGCAAGGATCGACGCTTTCAGGCATCGAGCTTCCAATAGGGGACCCTTCCGCGGAGAGGATGCCGACCGACAAACTGGTCGACGTGTCGCCGCTCGCATTGCGCATGAGCAGCCCCTTCAACGCTGGTTATTGGCTCGCCGCCGCCTGACAGCGGTAAAAGGCTGACAGCAAAAAGCCCGTCGACGACGGGCTTTTTCATTCGGCAGCAAGCGCCAAATCAGGATTGCGTTCGGGTCGATGCTCCTGCAGGTACCGACTTAGCCAGCGCCACGTATTCGGCGACTGGCACCTCTTCCGCGCGGCGCTGAATATCGAACTGGCCTGCAAAGCCATGTTCGTCGAGCCACTTTCCCAGTGTATGTCGGAGGATCTTTCGGCGTTGGCTGAATGCAACCTGCACGATCTCTCCAAGCAAGGCTGGGTCGACCTTTGGCGGCTCTGCAAGTGGAACCATCCGGACAACAGCGCTGTCGACCCGCGGTGGCGGGTCGAAGCTTTCCGGCGGCACGAACAGCACATTGGCCATCTCGTAACGCCATTGGAGCATCACGCTCAGACGGCTGTAATCGGACGTCGCGGGGCTCGCGACCATGCGGTCGATAACTTCCTTCTGCAGCATGAAATGCTGGTCGGCGATCAAATGCGCGGAGCCAAGCAAATGAAACAGGATCGGGGTCGAGATGTTGTAAGGCAGATTGCCCACCACACGGATGGGCGCTGCGGGAGGCGGCGCCAAGCGGGCGGCCAACGCAGCAAAGTCGACCTTCAACACGTCGGACTCCACGACCTCGAGTTGGCCGTGCGCGCGCAAGCGTTGCGCCAGATCGCGGTCTAGTTCGATGACAGTGAGATGCCCCAGCCGTTCGACCAGCGGTTGCGTCAGGGCTGCGAGTCCCGGACCGATCTCAACCATTGCATCGCCCGGCTTCGGCGCGATCTCGTCGACAATTGCGTCGATGATGCCGCCATCCGATAGGAAATGCTGCCCGAAGCGCTTGCGCGCAATATGCTTCATGACCACTTCCAGCGCTTCGAGCGCACTGCGACGGCCAGGCTGGTCGTCGGCATTTCAGGACTGGGGCGGGTCACGGTATTCGACGTAGGCGCGCGCACGCACTTCCTGCGCCCAGGTTTCATAACTTTCAGCAGCCTTCTTTTCGCGCAACACGGCCCGTGCGGCCTCACGCTGCTCGGCTTGGCTGAGCTTCGTTTCTCGTCGTGCCATCACCTGGATCAGGTGCACACCAAAACGGGTGACGACTGGATCACTGACTTGCCCTGGCGCGAGTCGATCCAACACTTCCTCGAACTCCGGTACGAACTGGCCGGCGCGCGTCCAGCCCAGATCGCCGCCACCTTTTGCGCTCGCATCCTGTGAGTTATCACGTGCCAAACCGGCGAAATCAGCCGTACCGGACTGAATACGGCGCTTGAACTCCGCCAGCTCCGCCACGGCCTGTTCCGTCGAGCGCTTTGCGTCCGTGCGCAGCAGGATGTGGCGCGCTTGCGTCTGGACCACCATGCCGTCGGCGGCGCCAGCCTCACCCTTGGCCAGCACTTTGAGCACATGAAAACCGGCCTCGGAGCGAATCGGCCCGGTGACGCCGTTCAACGCCACCGACTGGGTCGCATCGACGAAAAGCGGCGGATAGCGATCGGCGCTACGCAATCCGAGCACACCGCCGCTGGCCTTGTCCGGCGCGTCGGAAAATTCGCGCACGAGCTTGCCGAAGTCTTCACCCGAGCGTGCACGCTGCGAAACCTGCTGAGCCTTTTGCTGCAACGCCGTGATCTGTGCCTCCGTCGCGTTCTCAGGCACCCCGATCAGCACCTGCGCCAGATTGAGCTGCCGGGGAGCAGCCGCGTTGGTACCGCTGCGCTGGTCAAGAATGAATTGGTCCACCTCGACGTCGCTGATCTTCACGCGGGAATCGACCTCACGCTCTCGCACCCGGGTCAGGAGAAGCTGATTGCGCAGGTCGTTCCGGAATTCCTGCTGCGAAAGCCCTTCCGCGCTGACGCGCCGACGCAGTTCAGCAACGCTGAACTGGTTCTGCCGAGCGATCGATTCCTCGGTTTGGTCAACCGTCAGATCGTCCACCCGGATGCCGTTTTCGCGGGCCACTTGAAGTTGAGCGCGCTCGCTGATCAAGCGCTCGAGCACCAGGCGCGCCAGTTCGTTACGCGGCATGCGGCCGGCCTCGGCGTTCTCCCGCAGGATGCGTTCCATGCGAGTCACCACTTCCGTATTGGTGATCGGCTCGGAGTTGACCAATGCGACGATGAACTCCGCCGGCCGCTGTACCGCCGGGCCGGACGGCGTCGCCAGTATGCTCGAGGGCGCTGCAAAGCGTGGCGCCCGCATGATGTCCGTGATACCGGTGGATGCGCCGCCCGGCGGACGAAGCCCCTGCGCACCGGCGGCGCAGGATAGTGCAGCCAGACAGGCAACGGTCAGGGAGGAACGCAGAAGGGTCATGAAAACTCAGTCGTAATTAGTGAAGCGGCTTGGCCCTTGGCCCGGCTGGCGCAGGGGCTCGTAACGCTGGATGTTCTGCGCCAGGCTGCGCATCGGACTCGAGCCAACGCTCGCGAACCCGACGAACTCGATCTGGAACATGATCCGGGTATTGGCTGTGAC
>JAZKDL010000141.1:0-3385 GCA_040387575.1 Pseudomonadota bacterium | reverse complement strand
CACCGTGGCAAGCCATGGTCGAGAGCAACTCGTTCTGGGCGCGCTGCACCACCGTGCTGGCGTCGTGTTGGGCCAGCTCCGCGAGCACGCTGCGTGCGAGTTCGACCGGGTCCCCGTCGGCCAGCGTTCCGGGCACCGCACGCACCGCGAGGGTGCGTGGCGAAAACGGGCTGATTTCCAGACCCAGTGCCGGCAGCACGTCCACGCAGGCCTCGGCCGTGGCGACTTCCTGCGGCGTTGCGGCAAAAGTGGCCGGGATCAGCAGGGGCTGGCTGGTGATCGAGGCGCCTTCGAGCTGGGTCTTGAGCCGCTCGTACACGATGCGCTCATGCGCCGCATGCATGTCGACGACGATCAAGCCCTGGCTGTTCTCGGCCAGGATGTAGATGCCTTGCAATTGGGCAAGCGCGCGGCCGAGCGGCCAGATCGTGGTGTCCTGGAGCGTGCTTGCTTCAGTTACATCCTTCTGCGCCGCCCCGAACGCGGTCGGTGCAAAAGCGCCTTCCGCCTGAGATGGGTTTGCGTCCGCCGGCGCTGGCGCCGTCCATTCGCCTTCCGTGGGTGCTGGCCTGGTGAAGCTGGCAGACGGCCACATCGCCGCCTCATCGCCCGGCCCGCGTTCCGATGCGAAATTCATCGACGGCTGCGCCCAGCGCGGCATGGCGGCGGGCGGCGGCGCGATCGGCTTGAAGAACGGCGTGCCGGGCGCGGCCACGGCGTCGCCTGCGCGCGGCGCGGCCAGCGCGTCCTCCACCGCATGGCGCACGGCCTGATGGACCTCGCGGCCGTCGCGGAAGCGCACTTCGATCTTGGTCGGATGCACGTTGACGTCGACCCGCGACGGATCGATGTCCAGGTACAGCGCATAGACCGGCTGGCGCTGGCCGTGCAGCACGTCCTCGTAGGCGCTGCGCACCGCGTGCGCGAGCACCTTGTCGCGCACGAAACGACCGTTGACGTAGAAGAACTGCTGGTCGGCCCGCGAGCGCGCCGCGTCCGGAATGCCGGCCCGTCCGACCACGCGAACCGGGCCTCCGAGGCGTTCGACCGCAACGCTCTGTGCCACGAAATCGTCGCTGAGCGCGTCCGCCAGCCGCTGGTTCCGGTCGGTAGCTGCGCGCCATTGCTCGACCAGCCTGCCGTCGTGCCAAACCGAAAAGCCGACGTCGGGTCGCGCGAGCGCATGGCGGCGCACCGCCTCGACGCAGTGCGCGAGCTCGGTGGCGTCGGTCTTCAGGAACTTGCGGCGCGCCGGGGTCGCGAAGAACAGTTCGCGCACCTCGACCGTGGTGCCGGTCGCGCGCGCGATCTGCCGCAGTTCGCCGGTACGGCCGTCCAGCGCATAGGCGGCATCGGCACCACCTGCGCGCGACTGCAGCGACAGCTCTGCGATCGAATTGACGGCGGCCAGTGCCTCGCCGCGAAAGCCCATCGTGCCCACGGTTTCGAGCTCGTTCAGGCTCGCGATCTTGCTGGTGGCGTGGCGCCGGAGCGCGACCGTGAGTTCGTCGCGTGGAATCCCCGTGCCGTCGTCTTCGACCGAGATCAGGCGCACGCCGCCGGCGGACAGCCGGACGGTGATCTGCCGCGCGCCGGCGTCGAGCGCGTTGTCGAGCAGTTCGCGCACCACCGATGCGGGCCGCTCGACGACCTCGCCGGCCGCGATCTGGCTGATCAGTTCGTCGGGCAGTTCGCGGATCGGGCGGCGCGCAGCGGGCGTCAGGGTCGGGGAGGAGGGAAGTGCGCTCACCGAGGCATTTTAGGAGCGCCGACGCGCTGCGTGCCGAGGCGCGCCGGGCCGTCCCCACCGCGTGCGCGCAAGGTGTGCGAGGGTGATTCGCCGAAGCGTTGCCGGTAGTCGGTCGAGAAGCGGCCCGCATGCAGAAAGCCATAGCGTGCGGCCACCTGGGCGACTTGCAACGCATCGCCTTCCGATGACGCGCGCAGCTCGCTGCGGATGCGGTCGAGGCGCGCGTTGCGCAGGAATTCCATCGGGCTCTGTCCGCCATGCGCGCGAAAGGCGGCCTGCAGCGCACGCGCGCTCACGCCGACGTGGCTGCAGAGGTCGGCCAGCGTCACGACCGCGTCGAGCCGTGTCGTCATGTACTCCTGCGCCCGCCGCACCGCGCGCGGCAACAGCGCGCGGCGTGGGCTTTCCTGCAGCGCGGCGGAATGGTTGTGCGACGTGCACAGCAGCAGGCTGGACATCAGGTAGCTCTCGGCCTGATCGGCCAGCAGGCTGCCGCAGAAGCCGTCGCCTTGCTCCATCGATTCGCGCAGGCACTGGATGAAGCTCAGCAACGGCGCGAGCGCCGGCGTGTCGAGCCGCACCGCCAGGTCGAACACCAGCGGCTGGCCGATGGTGCGTTGCGCGAGCTGCTCCAGCTGGGTCTGCATCGCGGTGCGCGACAGCTTGAGGATCAGGTGCGGGCTGTCGTCGGCCCAGCGCATGGCGAGCGGCTCGGTCGGCGAGGGCAGCGACGCGGTCCGCACGTCGGCGCGCATCTGCTGCGCGCCGCAGCGCACGTCGGCGCCGCCACGCAACGGGATCTGCAGCAGGAAGAAGTCCTTGAGGTAGCCCGGCCGGATGTCGACCTCGGGCCCGTACTGCACGTAGTTGAGGCTGGCGCCGTCGGCGAGCCGCGCGCTGTGGTGCCGCGCATCGAGCCGGCGGCGCGGTTGCGAAGTCGACAGCTCATGCGGACAGAACACGCGGCCGACGAAGTCCCGCGCCTCGTCCAGGTCGTGGCTGTCGAACAGGCTGAAGCGTTCGAGCGGCAGCCGGGCCGGGGCGCTGAGAGCGATGTCCATGGCGTTCAACCTTGTTGCTGACAAACGAAAAGAGCACGGGAGACGTGTCCGGAAGGCAAGCAAAGAGCACGCCCGCCGGGCCTTGACGCGCCCGGCCACGCAAAGATGCGCGGCGCGGACAGCGGCTGCGTTTCGAGGACAGCGGCAGGTCGTTGCGACTTCTATTCTTTTCCCCGGTGCCTGGCAATTCAGGCCTGCACCGATTCATTCATCCAGCAGAAGGAGCAGACCGTGTTCAATGGATTCGAAGGCATGCGCGGGCGAAGCGCCATCGTCACCGGCGGCGCGACGCTGATCGGCCAGGGTGTGGTCCGGGCACTGCACCGGGCCGGCGTGAAAGTGATGGTCGCGGACATCGACACCGTGGGCGGTCAGGCCCTGGCCGACAGTCTGGGCGAGGGCGTGCTGTTCAAGGCCACCGACATCACCGACGACGCACAGATCGCGGCCTGCGTGGCCGAGGCGGCCGAGCGGCATGGCGGCGTGAACTACCTGGTCAATCTGGCCTGCTCCTATCTCGACAACGGCATCGATTCGCCGCGCGCCGACTGGCAGGCCGCACTCGACGTCAACG
>JAZKDL010000140.1:0-4877 GCA_040387575.1 Pseudomonadota bacterium | reverse complement strand
CCGAAGGCGGGGGACATTCGCGGAGGGGAGTACCCGGTGGCCTGCGCACGCGCCCTCCTTGCAAGCGTCCATGTGCACTCAAGCGCACACGCACACGCTCCGAATGCCAGCAAGCAGGCCCCGTGCAACGTCAAGCCCCCACACCCACGCCCCGTGGAACACCGCAATGAACTACACCGTCAACGGATACACCACCTACGCCTACACCGGCGGCAAGGCCTTCGACGCCGCGCGGCCGACGGTCGTCTTCATCCACGGCGTGCTGAACGACCACAGCGTGTGGATTCTGCAGAGCCGCTGGTTCGCGAACCACGGCTGGAACGTGCTGGCCATCGACCTGCCCGGCCACTGCAAGAGCGCCGGCCCGGCGCCGGCTTCGGTCGAAGAAGCGGCGGACTTCGTCGTGGCGCTGCTCGACGCGGCCGGCGTGCAGAAGGCGGCGCTGATCGGCCACAGCTTCGGCTCGCTGATCGCGCTGGAAACCGCAGCACGTGCGCCGTCGCGCGTGTCGCACCTCGCGCTGGTCGGCACCGCCTATCCGATGGTGGTGTCGCCGGCGCTGCTCGACAGTTCGCTGAACGCGCCGATGAAGGCCATCGACATGGTCAACAGCTTCTCGCACTCGATGCTGGCACCGCCGCCCTCCTCGCTCGGCCCGGGCACCTGGCTCTACGGCGGTTCACGCGCGCTGATGCGGCGCGTGCTGGCCAGCAACCGCGAGGTCAACGTGTTCCACGTCGGCTTCAAGGCCTGCAACGACTATGCGAATGGCGAGGCGGCGATGGCGGCCGTTGCAGCGGCGCAGTGCCCGGTGCTGTTCCTGCTCGGCGATTCCGACCAGATGACGCCGCCGCGTGCCGCCAAGACGCTGATTGCCAAGGCGCCCGCCTCGCGCAAGATCGTCACGGTGCCCGCCGGCCACGCGCTCATGACCGAGGCACCCGACGCGACGCTGTTCGCGCTGCGCGACTTCCTGATGTCTTGAGGCTGATGAGACGGCGGCTCAACGCAGCGCGTTGATGTCCGCCATCTCGATGAACGGACTCGGCGCGCCGCGCCGGGCCACGGCGAGCATCGCCTTGCCGACCTGTTCGCTGGTCGTCAGGCCATTCGGCGACAGCAGCCGCCACAACCCGAGCACCGGCGCCAGCGCGACGTAGGCGGCGTTGTACAGCGGCGTCTTCGAGCGTACGCCGTGCAGCGGCTGGATGATGCCGGGACGGAACATGTACGCCGCCTTGAACGGCAGCTTGAGCAGCGCGTTTTCGGTGGCGCCCTTGACGCGCGCCCACATGATCGGACCGCGCTCGGTGCTGTCGCAGCCGCGACCAGTGACGAAGACGAAAGTCATCTGCGGATTGAGCCGCGCCAGCACCGTCGCCGCGGCCAGCGGCAGGTCGTACGACAGGCGCTTGTAGTCCGCCTCGCTCATGCCGACCGACGACACGCCGAGGCAGAAGAAGCAGGCGTCGAAGCCGCTGAGTTGCGCCTCGACCGCGCTGTAGTCGAACAGGTCCTTGACGACCAGGTCCTGCAGCTTGGCATGCTGCTGGCCGCTCGCATTGCGGCCCACGCTGAGCACGCGCTCCACGCCGGGGTCGAGCAGGCATTCGCGCAACACGCCCTGGCCGACCATGCCGGTGGCGCCGAACAGCAGAACCTTCATCGTGGAACCTCACTGGGATCGATGGAAAAAACTTCGGGCGCACGCACGATGGCGTCGCGCAGCGCATCGACCATCGCTACCGGCGGCTGCGGCGCAGGCAGCGCGGTCAGCAGGCGGGTCAGCGTTTCGGCATGCGGCAGCAGCGGACCGAGAAAATGCGTGCCGGCATCGCCCACGATCAGCAGCGTGGGGAAGGTTTCGACATCGAAGTCGTCGGCCAGCTCGGCGTGGTCTTCGATGTCGACCCAGGCGAAGCGCAGTGCCGGATGCGCGCGGGCGATCTGCTGGAACAGCGGCCGGTATTCGCGGCAGGCGCCGCACCACTCGGCGCACAGGCAGACCACCCAGGTGGCGGCGGCCGGCGCAGTGGACAGTTCAGCGGATGAAACGCGCATGGCGGGAGAGTGAATGGATGGGTGAAAACCGGGCTGGCGCCCTCGACGGGCCGCACCTATTATGAGTTGCGCCCCGCCATCCTGCGTCGAAGGCGCGAGCAAGGAGACACGATGAACACACAGCCCCTGCGCGCTGCGGACGCCCCGGTCGATCCGCGCGGTTTCACCAGCTTCGCCGAGTTCTATCCCTTCTACCTGACCGAGCATTCGAACCTCACCTGCCGGCGGTTGCATTTCGTCGGCTCGACGCTGTCGCTCGCCTGCCTGGCGGCGCTGGCCGTCACCGGCCGCCCGCTGTGGCTGCTGGCCGCGCTGGTCGCCGGCTATGGCTTCGCATGGATCGGGCACTTCGGCTTCGAGAAGAACAAGCCGGCCTCGTTCAAGCGGCCGCTCTACAGCTTCATGGGCGACTGGACGATGTACCGCGACATCTGGCTCGGTCGCGTCAAGATTTGAGCGGCCCGGTGGCGGCCGCATGGACGACCGTGGTGTTGCTACCGAACGCCAGGCGTGCCGAGCGCGTCGCGCAACGACAGCCTGTCGAGCGGGCCTCGGCTCCAGATCGGCTGCAGGGCTCTCGCCCGCGGCAGCATCAGTTGCGTCATGAGCGGCTCCAGCGCGGTCGTGTCGGGGTCGGCGAGCAGCACGTAGCGCGGCTCGCCGCCTTCGGTCTCGGTGGCCAACGGTGCGATCCAGTCGAGCCCGACCAGCGTGTCGAGCACCGGCGCGAGTTGCAGTGCGTCGACGCGCAGCTGCTGCACCAGCACGTCGGCCGGCAAGCCACGCGCCGGCGTCGCGCGCGCCCGGTGCAGCAGTTGCAGCGTCTCGATCGCCAGCTGAAAGGGCCAGCCCGCCGCGTCGCCGACGCGCGCCACGCCGGCCATCAGGCTCGGCAGATAGGCCGCGATGACGGCGCCGAGCAGCACGATCACCCAGGCGACGTAGATCCACACCAGCAGGATCGGAAAGGTCGCGAAGGCGCCGTACACGACCGAGTACGTCGGCACCAGGCTGATGTAGTAGCCCAGCACGCGCTTGGCGATCTCGATGGCGGCGGCCACGAAAAACCCGCCGGCCCAGGCATGCGCCCAGCGCACGGCGGTGTTGGGCACGTAGCGATACAGCGCGGCCACGCCGCCTGCCAGCAAGACGAATTCGAAGCCGTCGAACAGCGGTTTCAAGAGGCTGTCGGCATCGATCACGCCGCGCGATGCGCCGAACAGGTACGACGTTGTGCTCAGGCTGACCGCGAGGATCAGCGGCCCGAGTGTGATGGCGGCCCAGTAGATCAGCACGCGCTGCGCCAGCGGCCTCGGCTTGCGCACGCGCCAGATGTTGTTGAGCGTCTTGTCGATCGTCAGGATCAGCGTGATGGCCGTGACCAGCAGCACCACGAGCCCCGCGATGCCGAGACCGCTGGCCTTGCTGGCGAACTGATTCAGGTAGCCGAGCACCTGCCGTGCGATGTTGTCGGGGATCAGGCTGTCGATCAGCCAGCGCTGCAGCCGGCCCTGCATCTTCGAGAACATCGGGAACACGGTGAACAGCGCCAGCGCGACGGTGAAGAACGGCACCATCGCGATCGTGGTCGTGAAGGTCAGGCTGCTGGCCGTGAGGCCGAGCCGGTCGGCCTTGAAGCGCTCGCCGAGCACCACCGCGGTGTTGCGCCAGGGAAAGCGCGAGAGGTCCCTCCACAGTTGCTGGCGATTCATGGCCGGTATCATATGAAGTTCTCCCCCAGCCCCTGTTCATTCGCGCACTTCGTGCCGCTCCGCCAACCTCTGTCGCCGGCGGCAACACCGGCGTCCCGGCGAAGCTGGTTCCGCGGTGTTCCACCTTGAAAACCATGCCGACGCCTTTCTCCTCCGTTGCCACCACCCGCTGGCTCGCCGTCGGCAGCCTGGTCGGGCTCATCGTGCTCGGGCTGGCCTGGGAGATGTGGCTGGCGCCGCTTCGGCCAGGCGGCTCCTGGCTGGCGCTCAAGGTGCTGCCGCTGGTCGTGCCGCTGGCCGGCCTGATGAAGAACCGGATGTACACCTACCGCTGGGTCAGCCTGATGATCTGGCTCTATTTCACCGAAGGCGTGGTGCGCGCCTGGAGCGACACCGTGGGCATCAGCCGCGCGCTGGCGCTGGCCGAGGTCGCGCTGTGCCTGCTGCTCTTCGCGGCCTGTGCCTGGCATGTGCGCCTGCGCCTGCACCTGGCCGCTGCGCAACGCCCCATGGAGATTCCCGTACCGTGACCACTCTGATCGAACAACTGCGCGCCATCGTCGGCGACGCCCACACATTGACCGAGGGCGACCTCACCGCCTGGGAACAGGACTGGCGCAAGCGCGCGCGCGGCAAGGCGCTGGCCGTGGTGCGGCCCGCCAACACGCAGCAGGTGGCCGACGTGGTCAAGGCCTGCGCGGCGGCTGGCGCGGCGATCGTGCCGCAGGGCGGCAACACCGGCCTCGCGGTCGGCGCGATTCCGGACGCGAGCGGCACGCAGGTGCTGCTGAGCCTGCAGCGCATGAACGCCATCCGCACGATCGACGCCGCGAACCTCACCGTGACGGTCGAGGCCGGCTGCATCCTCCAGACGCTGCAGGAAGCCGCCGAGAAAGCCGGCTTTTTGTTCCCGCTGAGCCTGGCCGCCGAAGGCAGCTGCACGATCGGCGGCAACCTCGCGACCAATGCGGGCGGCACGCAGGTCGTGCGCTACGGCAACACGCGCGATCTCTGCCTGGGCCTGGAAGTCGTCACACCGCACGGCGAGATCTGGGAAGGCACCAGCGGCCTGCGCAAGGACAACACCGGCTACGACCTGCGCGA
>JAZKDL010000139.1:7859-13014 GCA_040387575.1 Pseudomonadota bacterium | reverse complement strand
TGGAGCACCGCAGCCTGTCGAAGCTCAAGGGCACCTACACCGACAAGCTGGGCCAGCTCGCGAACCCGCGCAGCGGCCGCGTCCACACGCACTATGCGCAGGCGGTGGCCGTGACCGGGCGGCTGAGCAGCAACGATCCGAACCTGCAGAACATCCCGATCCGCACAGCCGAAGGCCGGCGTGTGCGCGAGGCCTTCGTGGCACCGGCGGGCAGCGTGATCGCGAGCGCCGACTACTCACAGATCGAGTTGCGCATCATGGCGCACATCAGTGGCGACGAGTCGCTGCTGCGCGCCTTCACCGAAGGCATCGACGTGCACCGCGCGACCGCGGCCGAAGTGTTCAGCGTGCCGGTCGACCAGGTGTCGAGCGAGCAACGGCGCTACGCGAAGGTGATCAACTTCGGGCTGATCTACGGCATGAGCAGCTTCGGCCTGGCGAAGAACCTGGGCATCGAGACCAAGGCGGCGGCGTCGTACATCGACCGCTACTTCGCGCGCTACCCGGGCGTGAAGCACTACATGGACGAGACGCGTGCCAGCGCCAAGGAAACGGGCTACGTCGAAACCGTGTTCGGACGCAGGCTCTATCTGCCGGAGATCAATTCGCCCAACGGTCCGCGCCGTGGCGGCGCCGAGCGCGCGGCCATCAACGCGCCGATGCAGGGCACGGCCGCAGACCTGATCAAGCTCAGCATGGTCAAGGTGCAGGACGTGCTCGACGCGGAGAAACGCGCGACGAAGATGATCATGCAGGTGCACGATGAACTGGTGTTCGAGGTGCCCGAGGCCGAGGTCGACTGGGTCCGCAGCGAGATCCCGCGGCTGATGGCCGGCGTGGCCGACCTCAAGGTGCCGCTGCTGGCCGAACTCGGCGTCGGCCCGAACTGGGACAAGGCGCACTGACCGTGCGCCTGCGCCACATCGAGGTCTTCAACGCGATCATGCTCACCGGCAGCGTGAGCGCGGCGGCGCGGCTGATCAACATCACCCAGCCGGCGGTGAGCCGCACGCTGCAGCATGCCGAACTGCAACTCGGGTTCCCGCTGTTCCAGCGCACCAAGGGCCGGCTCACGCCGACCACCGAGGCGCTGGCGCTGCATCCGCACATCGAGAAGCTGTTCGCGCAGCTCGACGAGGTGCAGCGGCTGGCCACCAACCTGAAGACCGCCAGCGTGGCGGGCGAGTTGCGCATCCTGACCGTGCTGGCGCTCAGCTACGAGGTGGTGCCGCGCGCGCTCAAGACCTTCCGCGAAAAGCATCCGGGCATCGCGGTGACCATCGAGTCGCTGCACTCGCCGCAGATCATGTCGGCGCTGTTGTTGCAGCAGGCGGACGTCGGCTTTGCCTTCAGTCCGGCGCTGCATCCGGCGTTGACGCAGGAGTCGCTGGCCGACAGCCGCATGGTCTGCGTGGCGCCCAAGGGCATGCTGCCGCGCGCGCTGGTGCGCAATGGTTCGGTGGCGCTGCACGATCTGGCGACGCTTCCGGTGGTCGGGCTCGACAGCCGCGATCCGGTCGGCACCAGCCTGAGCCAGGCTTGCCGCCAGGCCGGTGTTGGTTTTCAGCAGGCGGTGGTCACCGTGCAGACCTACCACGCGGCGCTGGCGATGGCGCACCACGGGCTCGGCGTGGCGCTGGTCGATGGCTGCACGGCCGGCTCGGCCGATCGAACGAAGGTCGACGTGCTGGCGCTCGAGCCGCACATTCCGGTACCGGTGCGTGCACTGAGGCTTGCCGGCAGGCCGGATTCGGTGGCGGTGCGCAGCATCACGCGCGCGATGCAGCAGGCGATTGCGGAGATGGCTGGCTGAGCGTCGTTGATCGCCGTTGATCGGTGCGGGGCGACTGAGACCGTTCAGCCTGCAGCCGTCAGCGCCTGCGCAAGCCGCGAAGCGGAGCCGAAGGCCAGCGTGAAGCCGAGCGCGCCATGGCCGGTGTTGAACAGCATGTTGGCTGGTGCCGCATCGCGCCTACCGATGATTGGCCATCCGGTCGGCGTCGCCGGGCGCATGCCGGTCCAGGGACGGAGTTCGGTCGATGCGCCAGCCTGCGGGAACACGGCGCGTGTGGCATCGGCGAGCGTCTCGATGCGGCCGGCCGGAATCCGGGTGTCGTGGCCCACGAGTTCGGCCATGCCCGCCACGCGCAGCCGGTTGCCGAGCCGCGCGAACACGACCTTGCGCGCGCTGTCGGTCACGCTCACGGTCGGCGCTGCACCAGGGGCCGGATCGACATCCACCGTGATGCTGTAGCCCTTGAGCGGGTAGACCGGCAGGTAGGCGCCCAGCTTCCGGCCCAACCGATGTGACGCGGTGCCCAGCGCCATCACGAACGCATCGGCCTCGACATCGCCGTCGGTCGTGCGCACCGCGGCCACGCGGTTGGCACGCACCATGAAGTCCTGCGCCTCGGTGCCCAGCACAAAGCGCACGCCGCGCGCGCGCAGCCAGGCTTCGAGCGCCTGGCAGACCTTCAGGCAGTCCGCCGCGCATTCGCTCGGCGTGTGGACGGCGCCTGCGATCTGCCGCGCGTAGTGCGCCAGCGCGGGTTCGATGTCGGCGCATTCGGCCGGCGTGACGACCCGCTGCGCGCTGCCCATCGTGCGCTGCAATTCGACCTGGCGCGCCGCGCCTGCCAAGGCTTCATCGCTGCGGTACAGCACGAGTTTGCCGGTGGCGGAGAAGTCGCAGTCCGCTGCGATTTCGGCACGCATGGTCTCGAAGCCCTGCCGGCTTTCGGCGGCCAGCGCGAGCAGCCGGGCCGTGGTGTCGCGCGAGGTTGCCGCATTGCACGCGGCGAGGAATTCGATGCCCCAACGCCATTGCAGCGGATCGAGTTGCGGACGCAGCTTCAGCGGCGAGTCCGGCGAGAGCAGCAGCTTGGGCAGTTGCGCCCAGATCGACGGGTCGGCCAGCGGCTGCACGTACGAGTAGCTCAGCTGCGCGCCGTTGCCACCGCTGGCGCCAGCGCCGGGCGCCGCCCGATCGATCACCGTGACCTCATGGCCGTCGCGATGCAGTTGCCACGCCGTGGCCAGCCCCACGATGCCCGCGCCCAGCACACAGACGTGCATGACCTTGTCCTCTCTCGTTGTCGAATGGCCGTGACTCTAGGCCGGCATCGGCACTGCGGGAAATGCCGAAACAAGGGCGGGCCATAGCCAAATGGCATGCCCCCGCCAACTCAGGTTTGCATGGCTCGGCATCCATAACTTTCCGGCATGCCATTCGACGCAAAAGGAATTATTGACCCCGGCCAACAAGTTTTTACACTGGCCTTCGTCGATCAATCCACTCACCGAAAGGTTCGCATGAAACTCTCCGTCCTGATGGCCGCCGTTCTCCTGACCGCCACTGGCGCCCACGCCGCCGACACGCTCGCCAAGATCGCGGCCTCGAACAAGTTCACGATGGCGTACCGCGAATCGTCGGTGCCGTTCAGCTACCTGGACGGCCCGAGCAAGCCGATCGGCTTCTCGGTCGACCTCTCGAACGCCATCGCGACCGCGGTGAAGACCAAGCTCGGCAAGCCGAACCTGGAAATTGCGTGGATGTCCGTGACCTCGCAGAACCGCATCCCGTTGCTGGCGAACGGCACGATCGAACTCGAATGCGGCTCGACCACCAACAACACGGCCCGCGGCAAGGACGTGGCGTTCGCGATCAACCATTTCTACACCGGCACGCGCCTGCTCGTGAAGAAGACGTCGGGCGTGAAGGACTACGCGGACCTGAAGGGCAAGCAGGTCGCCATCACCACCGGCACGACCAACATGCTGGTCGTGCGCAAGTACAACGAAGACAAGAAGCTCGACATCGACATCGTGGCGGCCAAGGACCATGCCGATGCGCTGCTGTTGGTCGAGAGCGACCGCGCCGTGGCCTTCGCGATGGACGACATTCTGCTGTACGGCCTGCGTTCCAACTCGAAGGCACCGGCCGATCTCGAGGTGGTCGGCGAGGCGCTGCAGGTCGAGCCGTACGCCTGCATGCTGCCGAAGGACGATCCGCAGTTCAAGGCGCTGGTCGACGGTGTGATCACCGGGATGATGAAGTCGGGCGAGTTCGAGAAGCTCTACAACAAGTGGTTCCTGGCGCCGATCCCGCCGAAGAACCTGCCGATCGGACTGCCGATGAGCCAGGAGCTCAAGGACAACATCAAGACGCCTTCGGACAAACCAGCGACCTGAGGTTCGCTCCAAGGCTGAATGACGTGACGCAGGTGGTCGGGATTCTGGGCGGCATGGGGCCGGCGGCGGGCGCGGACTTCGTGCGGCTGTTCGTCGAGGCTTGCGCGCAGCACATGCGTGCAACGGGCGAGCCGGTGCGCGACCAGGCCTTTCCCGAGCACTGGCTCGCGCAGGTGCCGGTGCCCGATCGCACTGGCGCGCTGGGGTCGGCGTTGCCGGGCGCGCACCAGCCGCTGGAGCCGATGCTGCAGGCGCTGGGGCGGTTGGCTGCGCTGGGCAGCCGCACGGTTGCGATCGCCTGCAATACGGCACATGCCTGGCACGCCGCGTTGCAGGAGCGCTTTCCGCAGGTGGAATTGCTGCACGTGGCGCGCGAGGTGTCGGCGCATCTGGCCGCGCAGGGCGTGCGCGAGGTCGCATTGATGGCGACCGAGGGCACCTACCGCGTACGGCTCTACGAACATTCAATGGCCGAGGCCGGATTGACTTGCCATCTGCCGACCACCGCCGAGCGCGCGCTCATCATGCGCGGCATCTACGACGGCGTGAAGGCCGGCGACCTGCCATTGGCGACGCGCTGTTTTTCCGAGGTGGCGCTGCGGCTGGCGCAGCGTCACGGTCCGCTTCCGATCGTGATGGGCTGTACCGAGATACCACTGGGGCTTCAGCATTGCGCGGCAACCGAGGGACTGCACCTTGTCGACCCGGCGCGGGTGCTGGCGTCTGCACTGGCGGCGCGCGCTTACGCCGGCCATGCCGCCAATCAGCCGGGGCATCCCTCTTGACACGGTTGATAAGATGAAAGCAGCCTTGGCGACCGGGTACGCCGGCAGCCAAGGAATCGGAATTGGTCGTGTACCCCGAAGCGGGCCATGCCGCTTCCGTCAAAAGCCGTCCCGAGGGGCGGCTTTTGTTGTTTGTGTTGGATGCTTTTTTGAATCGATCCGGGCCTTGGCGCCCGTGT
>JAZKDL010000139.1:0-7759 GCA_040387575.1 Pseudomonadota bacterium | reverse complement strand
CTGTTCGGCCTGGTGTTCTTCTTCCTGCTCGACAAGGCGGAACTCTGGCATCACGGCCATGAGCATCACCATGAAGTGCCGGGCCCGGTTGGCGTGCCGCAAGCACCTGGTCACGACGGCCATGCCCATTCGCACGCTGATCATGGCCATGCGCACGGACACGTGCATGGTGAACGGCGCGCCGGTGGCTGGGCAGTGTTGACGGGTGACAGCGTGCACTGCTTCGGAGACGGCATTCTGATTGCCTCGGCATTCATCGCAGACATTCGTCTGGGGCTGGTCGCCGCCCTGGCCGTGCTGGCGCATGAGGTGCCGCATCACATCGGCGATCTGGTCGTGCTGCGCCAGAGCTCGGCCAACTCGCGCTCGGCCATCGTCAAGGTGTCCCTGGCCGGCACGATGACGGCGCTTGGTGGGTTGGTCGGCTGGTGGCTCGTCGACCAGTTGCATGGCTGGTTGCCTTATTTCCTCGTGCTGGCGGGCAGCAGCTTCGTGTACGTCGCGCTGGCCGACCTGATACCGCAGCTGCAGAAGAGCCTGCCGGCGCGCCAGACCATGGCGCAGGTGGTGTGGCTCGTGGCAGGCATCGTGCTGGTGACGCTGGTCAGCCGGCTGGCGCATGGCGAACACGACCATGATCACGGGCATGAGGGGCACGACCACGACCATGCCGCCGAGGTCACGCCTCACAAGCCCTGAGTCGCATTGCGCACTGCATTGACGGCTGGATCGATCGGATGATTCCGACATGCATCCGGCCGGTTGACCGCGGGGTGGTCTGTGGCGCTTCCGGCGCATGATGGATGGTCGACCGCGCTCTACTGGCGCGAGCTTTCAACCCATCAGGAAAAACATCATGTCCTCTGCATCTTCACCCCGCCGCACGGGAGCCACGCGTTCACCCGCCGACGATGCCGATGCGTCCGCAGACGCTTACGACGCCACCGAGGCAGAGGATTCCGCGGAGTTGGAAGAAGAAACGGGATTGGATCTGACCGATGCCAGCGACCTCGACGCAGACAACGTGCCGGCGGATGAAGAGCACGACCGCGTGAAGCACGCGCCTGACTGAGCGCCTGCCAACGGCAAAGGCCGTTGGGTTATTGGATACAGGCACGCGCAGCCCGTGAGCGCACGTAGCTGTCGTTCCGTCCTCGCCATTCAAGATCGGATTCACAGGCCGTTTTGTTGAGCTGACAACCGCTGTCGGCCTGTTAAGGGCGCTGGTCGTCCGGTCGTTTTCCGGCCTGACGCTGCGCCGCCGCCTGCTGTTGCTCGCGCTGGCGCTGCTGTTGGGCTTGCTGCTGTGCCTGGGCTGCCTGTTGCTGCTGCTGGTGTTGTTGCTGGCGTGCCTGTTCCTGTTGTTGACGCTGCTGTTGCTGTTGAGCCTGTTGCCGCGCCTGATCCTGTTGTTGGCGTTGGGCATGTTCCTGCTGCTGGCGTTGCTGGTTTTGCGCCTGCTGCTGCTGTTGCTGACGAGCCTGCTCAGTCTGCCGACGCTGCTGTTCCTGCTGCTGCTGAGCTTGTTGTTGGGTTTGCGCAGCTTGCCGACGCTGCTGATCCTGCTGCTGTAGTTGCTGCTGGCGCTGCTGTTGTTGAGCCTGTTGCTGTTGCGCCTGGCCTTGTTCCGCCTGGCGTCGTTGCTGGTCCTGCTGTTGTCGTTGCTGCGCCTGTTGCTGACGCTGCCTGTCCTGCGCTTGGGACTGCTGCTGCCGGGCCTGTTCCTGCTGCTGACGCGCCTGATTCTGTTGCTGCGTTTGCGCATCGGCCTGTTGGCGTCTTGCTTGCTCCTGCTGCTGGCGCTGTTGTTGCTGTTGTTGCGCTTGTTGTTGTTGCTGCTGGGCGTTCGCCTGTTGCTGTCGTTGTTGCTGCGCCTGGGCTTCTTGTCCTCTGCGCTGCTGCTCGGCAGCTTGCTGCTGCCGCCGTGCATCTTCCTGGCGTGCCTGCTGCTGGCGCTGCTGCGACTGCTGATTCTGTGCCTGCAATTGTTGCTGGCGTTGCTGATCCTGCTGCTGGCGGATCTGGTCGCGCTGGGCTTGCGCTTGTTGGTCACGCTGCCGCGCCTGCGCATCCGCCTGCTGTTGCTGCTGCTGCTGAAACTGCCGCTGCTGTTCGGCACGCTGGTTCTGCTGCGCCTGCTGCTGGCGTGGATCAGGGCCGTTGTTGTAGACGTTGCGAACGTTGTTGTTCGTGATCGACTCCGAGCGCGACACATAGGTCGAGCGGTTGTAGATCACGGCCGGCCGATCGTCGCCGCGGCCGTCTCGCTCACGGCCTTCGGGACGCCGCTCGTCGCGGCGCCGATCGCCCCAGTTCATGCCCCACGAATTCCATCCCCAGTCATGGCGCTGGATCGCGCTGCCGACGACCACGCCGAGCCCGAAGGTCAGCGCGCCAGCCGTGGCGATCTGCGCATTGCTGTAGCGCGGTTCCGTGTAGACGGGCTGCGGCGGTGCATAGGCGTAGCCCGGATAGGGGCGCACTGGCTCGCCGTAGATCTGCTGCGGGTCGTAGCTCGGGACGTACACGACGTCCGGTTGGGCCGGGGCGATCGTGATCAGTTGTTGCGGCGCCTCGATGACGAGCGGCCCCGTGTAGACCCGCGGTGCGTTCGGGTCGGACGTGTACACCGGCGGCGCCGTGGCCGCTGCGACCTTGATCTGCGGCGTGCTCTTCAGCCGCCCGGCGCGCTGCGCCCGTTGGCGCATCACCTGCACGGCGTTCAGCACGTCGGTCGGATCGTTGTAATACGCCTCGCCGAGGGCGGTGGTCCAGGACGGATTCTTCGCCATCTGGTCCAGCACCGAACGGAATGCCGTCAGCGACTTGATGCTCGGATCCCACGGCTGGCGTTCAGCGGCATCGGCCAGCGGCCCGGCCTTGAGTGTCTTGTTCTGCGCCAGCCATTGGTCGGCCGCGCTGATCTGATCGGGATAGGTCGAACCCGCGAGGACCTGTGCCACCAGCTTGTCGGGGTAGAGCGCGATCGGCGCGACCAGCTGATAGAGCTGTTCTGCCGAAGGGGGTGCATAGGCGGGAACCGGTGCGGGGGCGACGGGTGCAGCGGCCACCGGTTGAGCCGTTGCTTCCGGCGCAGGCGCGGCGGCGGGTGCCGTCGCTGTGGGGGCCGTCGCCGCAGGAGGCGCCGCTGGCTTGTCGCAGCCAGCGAGAACGAGCACCGCTGCGCTCAGCGTCGCCAACATGAACCTCGTATGTGGCCGTCGTGCCGTTGCTGCCGTCGTAGCGCCGGGCGCCGATTGATGCGGATGCCGTTGAGCCATGTCTCGCTCCCTGGTTGTGGTGACCTCGATCGGTGGCGGCGCGCATCAGAACAATGCAGCACCGCCATCCGTTCAACGTTCACCGTAGCCCGAAAGCCGACGCGAGATGTGACAGCGCGTTTCGGTCGCGCGTGTCAGTTCCTTGGCCGTGGAGGCATGTCCGGCATGACGAAAGCGTCGTGCCGGCTGCGATTCACTGCTTTGCGCCGCCGTTGTACTTGGTCACGCTTTGGGCGGCGAGGTGGTAGGCGCTCACGCCCATCATCGAGTCGTTGCGCGAGGTCTGGAGCTTGCCGGTGACCCACACGGTGTCCATCGCGCGGAACTTGGCGCCCTTCTCGGGCACCACGTGCACGATCTGGTTGGCCGGCGGCGGCGGCGTATGGATGCAGGCGCCGAAGTAGGGCACCAGCAGGAATTCGGTGACCTCGCCCTTGTCCTGTTCGAGCGGCACGATGAAGCCCGGAATCTTCACGACGGCGCCGTTGAGTTCCGGATTGGCGGGCGCGCTGTCGGACGCCTGTTGCATCTTCATCAGAAGCTCCGCCGCCTTCGGATCGGCGTCGTCGAGCTTGCTGAAATCGATGTCCTTGAAAGCCTTCATCGGGTCCCAGTCCTTCGGCACCAGCTCGGCCCAGGAGATCTCGCGGGCCTGGCCGGGCGCGGCTTTGGCAACCGTGCCTTTGCCTCCGAGCGGGTTGGTGGCGGTAGTGGCTTCTGGCGCCGGACCGGCCGCGAAGGCGGTAGCCGCCATCGCCGTACAGGCGAGCATGGCACTGGCGCGCAGCAGGGATGAGAAGTGGGTCATGGTGAAGTCCTCGAAAGGGTCGGGCCGGATGGGGTGGGGTCTGTCGGGTGTGGATCGGGCGTTTCAGATGCGCGGCGACAGGCCGTCCGCGAGCGAAAGCCGATAGGCGCGCAGGCCCGGCAGCAGGCTCGCCGCGAAGCCGGCCACCAGCAGGCTGGCCAGCAGCAGCCACTCGTTGGCGGTGGGCGCGCTCAGCGCAATCGCGAGCCCAAATTGCGATTGCAGCCAGGGCGACAACAGCGCGATGCCGAGCGTGGCGAAGATCACGCCGATCACGATGCCCAGCGCGGTCACGAGCGCGCCTTCGAGCGCGAGCAGCGCCAGCACGTGCCGCAGGCTCGCACCCACCGCGCGCAGCACCGCGAGTTCACGCCGCCGTTCGTTGAGCCCCGCCATCACCACCGACACCAGGCCCGCCAGGCTCACCAGCGCGACCAGCGCCGACATCAGCAGCAATGCGTTCTCTCCGACGCCGACGACGCTCCACAACTCGTCGAGCGCCACGCCGGGCAGGATCGCCATCAGCGGTTCGCCCGCATAGGTCGACACCCAGCGCTGCACCGAGAACACGGCCGCGCGGTTCTTCAGGCCGACCAGCGCGGCAGTCACGTTTTTCGGGGTCAGGTCGAACTTGCGCACCTGCTCGGCCGGTATGTGGACGCCAGGCATCGGCGCGCCGCCGGCCCAGTCGAGGTGGATCGCTTCCATCGCAGCCAGCCCGATGTGCACCGTGCGGTCGACCGGCGTCCCGGTGCGCGCCAGCACGCCTGTCACGGTGAACGGCTTGTCGGCATGTGCGCCGGTGTCGAGCTCGCCGCTGCCGTGCGCCAGCGTGATCTTCTGGCCGACGTGATAGCCCAGCCGGTCGGCGACCTCGGCACCGACCACGGCATCGAAGATTTCGGAAAACGGCTTGCCTTCACGCAACACCAGCGCCTGCCGGCTGCCGTAATGGAAATGCGTGAAGTAGTCGGGCGTGGTGGCCAGCACCGCGAAGCCACGGTGCGAGTCGCCAAGCGACAACGGCACGACCCAATCGACGCCCGGATGCGCCGACAGCGACTGCACGCTCTTCCACGAGATGTTGTTGGTCGCCGCGCCGATGCGGAACACCGAGTACAGCAGCAGCTGCGTCGAGCCGGTGCGCGCGCCCACGATCAGGTCGGTGCCCGACACCGAGGACGAGAAGTTGTCGCGCAACTGGGTGCGAATGCGCTCGACACCCAGCAGCAGGAAGGTCGACAGCGCGATCGACAGCACGGTGAGTGCGAGCGTGAAGCGCCGGTTCCAGGCGCTCTTCCAGGCGATGCCGAAGAGGACGCTCATGGTGACGTGCGCGCAGCGCGGTTGATCTCGGGCAGCAGCACGTGGCGCGAGAAGCGCGATGCGATGCGCTGGTCGTGGCTCACGAAGACCAACGCGCTCTGGTTGGCCATGCAGGCTTCGAGCAGCACGTCGAGAAAGGCCTCGCGCCGGTCTTCGTCGAGCGCGGACGTGGGCTCATCGGCGATCACGAGTTCGGGCTTGCCGATCAGCGCCCGCGCCGCCGCCACACGCTGCTGCTGGCCCACGGAGAGCTGCATTGCTGGCCGAGTCCAGAGGCTCGCATCGAGCCCCATCTGCGCGAGCAACCCGCCGGCCTGTGCGCGCGGCGTGCCGTCGTGCGAAGCCTGCACGCAGCGCCGCTGCGAGAAGCGGCAGGGCAGCAGGACGTTGTCGATCACGCTCAGGTACGGCAGCAGGTTGAACTGCTGGAAGATATAGCCGACGTGTGCGACGCGACAGCGGTCGCGCCCCGCGCCCGACAGTTCGGCCCAGTCATGCCCGAGCAGCGCGACGCGGCCTTCGTCGGCGACGAGCACGCCCGCCAGCAGCGAAAGCAGCGTGCTCTTGCCGCAGCCGCTCGGCCCGTGCAGGAACACGGCTTCACCGGCGGCCACGTCGAAATGCGCGATATCGATGCAGGGCGCCGCGGTGCCCGGCCAGCTGAAGCGCAGCGATTCAGCAACGAGGACCTTGCTCACGCGATCTCACTTGCCCCAGGCGAGCCGCGTGTTCGGGCGCTTCAGCGACCGCTGGAACTGCCCCTTCGGTGACGCGATCTGCACATCGATCTGGCGCGGGCCCTTGAAGGCCGTGAACAGGCTGACATCGATGTACTTCACAGCCGTCGCGTTGGTGCAGTTGAAGGCTAAGGTCGCGTCGAGATCGGCATGTGCGCCACCCGCAGCGTCCGCAGCCGAGGCCTGGCCGAGGCCGAGCGCCGGCGACTGCAGGTTCACAGGCCCGAGCTTGCAGTTGCCGGCCGGATCGATGTCGAAGAGTTTGTCCGCGGCGCGCAGCGTGGCGACAGCGTCTTCAACCGTCTGGCGTTCGGCGTCGGTGCGCGGCGCGCGTTCGAAGCCGACCAGGTTGTCGAGCGGCGATTCCATCGCGATGACGATGCTCGGACCCTCGATCGCGATGTCGAGCTTGATCAGCCCGTGGACATGGGCGTGTTGCGCCTGGGCTTGGGCCGATGCGGTGGAAGCCACGCCCAGCGAGGCGGCGCAGAGAAGAACGAGCAGGGGAAGTTTTCGGATCACGGTTCGGCGCCTTGCCGGGTCGGCAGCCCCGGCGTGTTGCTCCATTCGCTCCAGCTGCCGGCATAGAGCGCCGTCGGCCCCAGTCCGGCAATCTGCATGGCAAGCAGGTTGGGCAGCGCGCTCACGCCGCTGCCGCACTGGTGGACGACCGTCGCCGGGTCGCGGCCCGCCAGCAGCGTTTCGAATTCGGCGCGCAATTGCGCTGCCGGCTTGAACTTGCCGTCGGGGCCGATGTTGTCGGCGAAGGGCCGGTTCAGGGCCCCCGGGATGTGACCCGCGATCGGGTCCAGAGGTTCCACCTCGCCGCGATAACGTGCGCCGGCCCGGGCGTCGATCAGCGTCTGGTCAGCTTGGCCGAGATGAGCGGCCACCGTGTCGGTCGTGGCCAGTTGCAATAGTGGCGTGCCGGGTACGAAGTTCGACTGGAAGTGCGCCGGCTCTTCGCCGTGCGCGACCGCGCCGCCTGCCGCCTGCCACGCTTGCAATCCGCCGTCCAGCACGGCAACGGCGTCGTGCCCCATCCACTTGAGCATCCACCAGAGTCGGCCGCAGTAGTTGGCGCCGTTGCGGTCGTAGACCACGGCCTGCATGCCGTTCGCGAAACCCACGCTCGACAGCCAGGCGGCGAATTTTTCGCGGCTCGGCAGCGGATGGCGGCCACCGGAGGCCGGTACGCCGTCGTCGTGTGCAACCACGACGCCATGTTTGCCGGGTGCGCCGTGTTTGGCGCTCAGGTCGGTGTCGAGATTGGCGTACGTCGCGCCTGGTATGTGCGCCTCGAGGTAGGCGGCGACGCCGGCTTCCGGCTTCATCAGTTCGAAACTGCAGTCGAACACCATCAAAGGGGTGCCGGCGACCTGCAGCGACTGGAGTTGTTCGGGGGAGATCAGGATGGTGAAGGGCATGGCGTTCATGGAGGGCCTGAAGGGAGGTGCATTGTCCTGCCTCTGCGCCGTTCCTTGCCGGGTATGGGCTTGGTCGTCGTGAATGCAACGGCCCGCGCTGACGAAGCCCGCCGCGCTAGTGCTCTTCGGCCGGCGCCTTGGGCAAGGAACGCTGCCGCAGCACCGTGGCCGCAATGCCGC
>JAZKDL010000138.1:0-3273 GCA_040387575.1 Pseudomonadota bacterium | reverse complement strand
TCAACGGCACGACCACCCGCAAGCAGGCCAGCCGGTCGAGCGTCGAACTGGTGTTCGACAACGCCGACCACCGCGCTGGCGGCCAGTGGTCGCAATTCGCCGAGATCGCGGTGCGCCGGGTGCTTACCCGCGACGGCACCAGCAGCTACTACATCAACAACCAGCCGGTGCGCCGACGCGACGTGCAGGACGTGTTCCTCGGCACAGGCCTCGGCCCGCGGGCCTACGCCATCATCGGCCAGGGCACGATCAGCCGGATCATCGAGTCCAAGCCCGAGGAACTGCGCCTGTTCCTCGAGGAAGCAGCCGGCGTCTCGAAGTACAAGGAGCGTCGCCGCGAGACCGAGAACCGGCTCGGCGACACGCGCGAGAACCTGACGCGCGTCGAAGACATCCTGCGCGAGCTCAACGCCAATCTCGACCGGCTCGAGAAGCAGGCCGAGGTGGCGCAGCGCTACAACACGCTGCAGGCCGACGCCACGAAGAAGCAGCATCAGCTGTGGTTCCTGAAGCGCGCCGAGAGCGAGAACGACCAGGCACGAATCCAGGCCGACGCGGGCAAGGCGCTGAACGACCTCGAGTCCCGCACCGCGGATCTCCGCCGTGTCGAGGCCGATCTCGAAACCATCCGCCAGGCCCACTACGGCGCCGGCGACCACGTCAACCAGGCGCAGGGCAAGCTCTACGAGGCGAGCGCCGAAGTCGGCCGGCTCGAAGGCGAGATCCGCTTCGTGGTCGAAGGCCGGCAGCGCGTCGAGGTGCGGCTGGTCCAGTTGCGCGAGCAGATCGGCCAATGGAACACGCGCCGGGAAGACGCCGAGGTCGAGCTCGAAGCGCTGGCGGGCCAGGGCTTCGACGCCGAGGAGCAGGCAGAACTTCTCGCCGCCCAGATCGAAGAACACGAGGCGCGGCTGCCCGAACTGGAAGATGCGCAGCAGCGCGCTCAGCAGGAGGCCAACACGCAGCGCACGGCTGTCGTGCAGGTGCAGCAGCAGATCCAGGTGCTGGCGGCCGATCAGCGCAACATCGAGGAACAGAGCCGGCAGCTTACGCAGCGCAGCGAGCGCCTGCGCAGCGACAAGAACGCGCTGGCGGTGCCCGACGAAGCCCGCCTGCTCGACCTGCAGTCGCAGTACGAGGCGGCGCAGGAAGCCGCGGCCGAAGCTGACGCGCGCCTGCAGGATCTGCAGGAAGCCGTGCCGCAGCGCGATGACGATCGCCGCACGCGCCAGCAGGCCGTCAACACCGAGGGGGCGCGCCAGGCCGAGCTGTCGGCCCGGTCCGACGCGCTCAAGGCCTTGCAGGACAAAGTGCGCACCGACGGCAAGCTGGCACCGTGGCTGGCCAAGCACGGGCTGGACGGTTTGCAGGGCCTGTGGAGCCGCATCCACATCGAACAGGGCTGGGAGAACGCGCTCGAAGCCGCACTGCGCGAGCGGCTCGGCGCGCTCGAGGTCTCGCGGCTCGAAATGGTCCGGGCCTTCGGCAACGATGCGCCGCCGGCTCGGCTTGCCTTCTACAACCCACCCTTGGCCGCGGCGCCGCAAGCCGCAGGCACGCTGCCGCGGCTGGCCGATCTGCTGCGTCTGAACGACGCCGGCCAGCAGGCGCTGCTCGGTGATTGGTTGCAGGGCTGCTACACCGCTGCGAGTTTCGAAGAGGCGCTTGCGCAACGCGACCAGCTCAAGCCGGGCGAAGTCATCTACGTGAAGAGCGGGCATGCCGTCGGCGCCCACAGCGTGAGCTTCTACGCGCAGGATTCCGAGCAGTCGGGCCTGCTGGCGCGGGCGCAGGAGATCGAGAGCCTCGAGCGCCAGTTGCGCGCGCAGACGCTGATCAATGACGAGGCGCGGACCGCGTTGGTGCGCGCCGAAGCCGCCTACGCCGACGCTGCCCAGCGCCTGGTGACGGCGCGGCGCGAAGCGGCCGACACGCAGTCGCGCGCGCACACCTTGCAGGTCGAAACCTTGCGGCTCACGCAGCTCGCCGAGCAGGCACGCGCACGCAGCCAGCAACTGGGCGCCGACCTGGAAGAGGTCGATGCACAGCTCGAAGAATTGCAGGAACGGCGCATCGCCGCCGAAGGCCGTTTCGAGGAACTCGACATGCAACTGGCCGACAGCCAGGAGCGCCATGCGCAGCTCGACGAGCGCGTGATCGAAGCCGGCCGCGCGCTGACCGCCAGCCGCGAGCAGCACCGCGGCCTTGAACGCCAGGCGCAGGAAGCGACCTTCACGCAGCGTTCGGTCGAGGCGCGCCGTGGCGAACTCGGCCGCGCGATCGAGACGGCGGCGCAGCAGACCGTGTCGCTCGCCGACGAGCAGGAGCGCGCCCAGGCCGAACTCGGCCGGCTGTCCGATGCCGCCGCCCAAGCCGGCCTGCAGGACGCGCTGTCGCTCAAGCTCGAACGCGAGACCGCGCTGGGCGCCGCGCGCAGCCAGTACGACGACCTCACGCTCAAGCTGCGCGCGAGCGACGAGCGCCGCATCACGCTGGAGCGCGAACTCGATCCGCTGCGCCAGCGCATCACCGAATTCCAGCTGAAGGAGCAGGCCGCGCGGCTCGGCTTCGAGCAGTACGCGCAGTTGCTGGCCGACGCACAGGCCGACCTCGAAGCCGTCGCGCTGTCGATCGAGACCGACAAGGTGCGGCTGACCGGCCTGCAGGGCGAGATCGACCGGCTGAACCGCGAAGTGGTCGCGCTGGGCGCCGTCAACCTCGCCGCGCTGGACGAGCTGACCGTGGCGCGCGAGCGCAAGACCTTCCTCGACGCGCAGTCGGCCGATCTGAACGAGGCGATCGGAACGCTGGAAGACGCGATCCGCAAGATCGACGGCGAGACGCGCGAGCTGCTCGGCGGCACCTTCAAGATCGTCAACGAGCACTTCAGCCGGATGTTCCCCGAGCTGTTCGGCGGCGGCAACGCCCGGCTCGTGATGACCGGCGACGAGATCCTCGATGCCGGCGTGCAGGTGCTGGCCCAGCCGCCAGGCAAGAAGAACCAGACGATCCATCTGCTGTCGGGCGGCGAGAAGGCGCTGACCGCCATTGCGCTGGTGTTCGCGATCTTCCAGCTGAACCCCGCGCCGTTCTGTCTGCTGGACGAAGTCGATGCGCCGCTGGACGACGCCAACACCGAGCGCTATGCCAAGCTGGTGTCGGCCATGAGCAAGGAGACGCAGTTCCTGTTCATCAGCCACAACAAGATCGCGATGGAGATGGCCGAGCAACTGATCGGCGTGACGATGCAGGAGCAGGGCGTGTCCCGCATCG
>JAZKDL010000137.1:0-4901 GCA_040387575.1 Pseudomonadota bacterium | reverse complement strand
GAGACCATCAAAACAAAGGCCCGACGCTACTGCAAGCGTAGCTTCGGGCCTTGGCCTTGGATTGCTGGATCAGGCTTCGGACTTGTTTTTCAGGACCTGACGACCACGATAGAAGCCGTTCGGGCTGATGTGGTGACGCAGGTGGGTTTCGCCGGTGGTCGGCTCGACAGCAATACCCGGCACGACCAGAGCATTGTGCGAACGGTGCATGCCGCGCTTCGACGGCGACTTCTTGTTTTGTTGGACGGCCATGATGGCTCCTGGAAAATTCGATTGGGTGGGCGGGCATGCGGGGCGGCATCAAAAGCTCGGCAGATTTTGGAAACCGAGCTTCGACGGCGGCGCGCGCGAAGCCCATGATTATAGCGCGGGGAGTTGCGACGCGCCAGCCCACCCGCTTTGGATGCTCATTCGGCCTTGCGTGGACGCAACGAGCCGAGCACTGCGAACGGGTTCGGACGCTCTTCCTCAGCAACATCGAATGCTGGATCCGCAGCCGACAACTGCACAGGCTCCGGACAAACCTCGTGCGTCGGCGTGATTGGAATATCCATCAGCAGTTCGTCCTCGATCAACGCATGCAGATCGAATTCTCGGCTCGTCACGAGCACATCCTCGTCAGACAGTTCGTCTTCAGCCGCAGCAGTCTCCTCGTCGCCCGCAAAGCGAAACCAGCGATCGATTTCCAGCGTGGTCTCGACCGGAGACAGGCATCGCTGGCATACCAAAGGTAACGTCGTCGTCGCCTGCAAATGCAGCCAGGCCAGTGGCGAACCATCCGCTCCACCGCGATCCTCGCCCTCAGCCTCCCACTGAACGGCAGCTTCGGGCGCCGGCACCGCGAGTTCAGCGCTCAAACGTCGATAGTTGTCCAGCGGCTCGGCAGCGGACAGCGTTGCCGCAGCTTCAGCGAAGGCGTTGACATCGAGCCGCGAAGGTGTGAATTCTCTTTTCATTCCAGCCAGTCTAAACCTCTCGCGCACAATCCCTGCCCATGCAACGCCCCCTGATTCTTGCCTCGACCTCGCGATATCGCCGCGGGCTGCTCCAGCGCCTGCGACTGCCATTCGAGGTGCACGCACCCGAAGTCGACGAAACCCCGCTGCCGGGCGAAATGCCGGCCCGGCTCGCGCAACGTCTGGCGCTCGAGAAGGCACGCGCCGTCGCGTTGCGCTTTCCGGACGCGGTCGTCATCGGCTCCGACCAGGTCGCGGATCTCGATGGGGAGCCGCTCGGCAAGCCCGGCGATCACATCCGCGCAACCGCACAGCTTCAGCGCATGCGCGGGCAGACTCTGGTGTTTCAGACTGCCGTGGCAGTGGTTTGCCAGGCCAGCGACTTTGCCGCACAGGATCTGGCACCGGTCCGCGTCGTGTTCCGTGACTTGAGCGACGCAGCAATCGAAAGTTATCTGCTCGCCGAGCAACCGTACGACTGCGCGGGCAGCGCCAAGAGCGAAGGCCTCGGCATCGCGCTACTCGACGCGATCGACAGCGACGACCCGACCGCGCTGATCGGCCTGCCGCTGATCCGCACCTGCCGAATGCTGCGTGCCGCGGGAGTGGAACTGCTATGAGCGTCGGCAAGCTTTATCTAGTGCCCGCGCCGCTGGACTTTGGCTGCGACGATCAGGCGCCGTTGCAGGACGCATTGCCGCTCGGCACCCTGCAGATTGCGGCGGGCATCACGCACTGGATCTGCGAGAACGCCAAGTCTGCACGTGCCTACCTGAAACGCATCGACGCGATCGTTCCGCTGGCCGCGCCGCTGCAGTCTCAGCAAATCCAGGAGCTGCCGCGCGAAGTTCACAAGAAAGGCGATCACGCCGGGCAGTTCGACGCCCGCCCGCTGTTGGCAGCTGCGCTGGAAGGCCATGCCGTCGGACTGCTCAGCGAAGCCGGCATGCCGGCTGTTGCGGACCCGGGCTCTTCGGTCGCGCGCGCTGCGCACGATCTCGGAATTGCAGTCGTGCCGCTCACCGGCCCAGTTTCGCTGCTGCTCGCGCTGGCCGCCAGCGGTCTCAACGGCCAAAATTTCGCATTCGTCGGCTACCTGCCCCAGGACGCGGATGCACGCACGCAGCGCATCCGCGAACTGGAAACGCTGGCGCTGCGCACTGGCCAGACGCAGCTTTTCATCGAGACGCCTTACCGCAATGCGACGTTGCGGCAAGCGCTGACGAGCACGCTGCAACACAACACCCGGCTCGCCGTGGCAAGAGGCCTCACGCTGGAAAGTGCAGATGTACAAAGCCGCACGGTCAAGGCCTGGCGTGCAGCCCCAGCACCGACCGACGACCGCTTGCCTGCCGTCTTCGCGATCGGGCGCTGACCGTTGACGGCGGCAATTGACCCGGTGTCGGCGCGCACGCGCTGGGCCACCCGAACGCAGTTTTTCTGCTCGGGATTCATCTTCGCGACCTGGGGCGTGCACATTCCCACGGTCAAGGCGCATTACGGCATCGACGAGGCGGCACTGGGCTTGGCGATGCTCGCCGCGGGTTTCGGCGCCCTGCTCGGCCTGAGTCAGGCCGGTCGCTGGATCGGCCACCACGGCGCGCGCCGCGTCGCAGGTCTCTGCGGCACGGTGTACGCGGTGCTGCTGGGCGGAATCGTGCTGATGCCGAGCTATGGCGCGCTGCTTGCGTTGTTAGCGATGTTCGGACTGGTCACGAGCGTATTCGACGTCGCCATCAACACCGAGGCCGCACAGCTGGAACTGCGGGGTGGTCAGCCGCTGATGAGCGGAATGCACGGCATGTTCAGCCTCGGCGGCATGGCGGGCGCGGTCACGGGCGGCGCTGCGCTCGCCGCAGGACTGCCAGCGCAGCAGCACCTGTGGTTGGTCGCTGCAGCCATGGCCATTGCCGTAGCATGGGCCGCCACCGCCATGCTGCCGCGCTGGGCGACGGCATCGAGCCACGCAGACAACGGCTTCCGGCTACCGCGCGGCGCACTGGCCATGCTTGGGCTGCTCGCCGCGCTCGGGCTGATTGCTGAAGGAGCGATCTACGACTGGAGCGTGCTCTATCTGCAACAAGAACTTGGCAGCCCGCAGCAACAGGCCGCGCTGGCCTATGCCAGTTTCTCCGCGGCGATGGCCGCTGCACGCTTCGGCGGTGATGCGATGCGCGCGCGATTCGCGCCCGCCATGTTGCTGCGCGGCAGTGCCCTGCTTGCAGCGCTGGCGATGACGCTCGTGCTGTTCACCGGCACGCCTTGGATCGCCCTGCTCGGGTTTGCTGGTGTCGGAGTCGGTTTCGCGAACGTAGTGCCGATTCTGTTTGCGGCATCGGCGCGGGTGCCAGGTGTGGATCCGGCGCGCGGTATTGCCTCGGTATCGGCGGCGGCGTACCTGGGGTTCATGGCCGGGCCGCCGGCGATCGGTCTGCTGGCGCGCGCCATGTCGCTGACACTTGCACTCAGCGTGGTGGTCGTCTTCGCGTTGGCATTGGCGGTATCCGCACGCCACGCCACCGCGCGCTAGGGAAGCAGCCGTTCGACCTCGATCGAACGGCTGGCGCTGCGCAGACCGCCCCGATCAGCGAAGCGCTGGCAGCGTGCGCAGCGCGCCAACCGAACCCTCACCGATCGCCGCGCCGAACTTCTTCGCCAGCTTCTCCGCGACGTTGTCCCGGCGCGTGTAGTCAATGACGTCTTCCGCCTTCACAACCTCGCGGGCGACGAAGTCCACGTTACCCAGCTGATCGGCCAAACCGAGTTCGACCGCCTGCTGGCCACTCCAGAAAAGACCACTGAACAGGCCGGGCGTATCGAGCTTCAGCCGGTCGCCGCGACCCGCCTTCACGACGTCGATGAACTGCGTGTGGATCTGGTCAAGCATTTTCTGCGCGTGCGCGCGCTGCGTGTCGCTCATGGGGCTGAAGGGGTCCAGAAAACCCTTGTTCTCGCCGGCGGTGAGCAGACGCCGCTCGACGCCCACCTTTTCCATCAGGCCAGTGAACCCGAAACCATCCATCAGCACGCCGATGCTGCCGACGATGCTTGCCTTGTCGACGTAGATCTTGTCGGCTGCGGCGGCAATGTAGTAAGCGGCCGAGGCGCAGGTCTCTTCGACCACGGCATAGACCGGCTTGTTGTGCTTGGCCTTCAGCCGCCTGATTTCGTCATTGATGATGCCGGCCTGCACCGGACTGCCGCCCGGCGAGTTGATCAGCAGGATCACGGCCTTGGCGCCTTCGTCTTCGAACGCGGTCTTCATGGCGGCCACCACGAACTCAGCGCTGGCATCGCCGCCGTTGGCAATCTCGCCCTTGATCTCGACCAGCGCCGTATGCGCCGTGGTCTTCGCTGTGCTCGGCGTCGCTCTCGACATCACCGCCCAGGCGAGGAACACGAAGAAGACCAGCCAGCACAAGCGCACGAAAGTCTTCCAGCGGCGCGTGGCTCGTTGCTCGCGCAATGCGGAGAAGGCCAGCTTTTCGAGCGTCGCGCGCTCCCAGCCGGCTTGCGATGTGGGATCGTTTTTAGCCATGGATGGTGCGCCTGCGGGCGCGGAAGAAAGAGGGGCTGCGCGCTCGAAAGGCTCGAAGCCCTCGGGTTCGGTGCGCGTGGGATCGGTCATTCAGAAAGCCAGGGGTTGGAGGTTCCAGGCAGTATGCCAGTGCACCACACCGTCACGCTCTGTGAGGGCGATCTTCACCAAGCCACCGCGGCATGGCCCGCCGGCGCATTCGCCAGTGTCCGGCGCATACGCGGCGCCGTGCGTGGCGCACAACAGCCACTGTCCGGAATCGTCGAAAAAGCGGTCGGGCTGAAAATCCATTTCCATCGCAACGTGGGTGCAACGGTTCAGGTAGGCATGCGGCAAGCCGTCGAAACGCACGGCGAAGGCACGGCAGGTTTCGCCCCCATAGACCACATCGAACGGAACGGCCCGGC
>JAZKDL010000136.1:0-2373 GCA_040387575.1 Pseudomonadota bacterium | reverse complement strand
CCGGTGCATCTGGAATACATGCGCAACATGGGCACGCTGGCGTCCATGTCGGTGTCGATCGTGGTCAATGGCCGGCTCTGGGGGCTGATCTCGTGCCACGACCACGCGCCCCGCTTCCTGTCGCTGCCGACACGGCTCGCCTGTGAGCATCTGGGGCAATTGCTGGCGCTGCAGATCCAGTCGAAGGAGTCCGGTCGCGAGGTTGCCGAGCGGCTCGAACTGCGTCAATTGACGCTGGAGATCGTGGCGCATCTGGCCGACAGCGACGGTACGTTGCAGCGGCTGGTTGCCGAACCGTCGCTGCTGCTGCGGGTGGCGCGGGCCACCGGCGCGGCGGTCGTGCTGGACGACCAGGTCTGGGCGGTTGGCGACACGCCGGCCACCGACGACATCCAGGCGCTGTCGCAATGGATCGTCGGGCTCGGCGTGCAGGTCTACCAGAGCGATTCGCTGGCGCAGCATTTCAAGGACATGCCCGGCCTGGCCGATGCCGCAGCCGGTGTGCTCGCGGTGTCGATCTCGCAGGTGCACCGGCATCTGATCCTCTGGTTCAGGCCCGAGATCGTGCGCACCGTGACCTGGGCGGGGAATCCGCAGAAACCGCGGATGCAGGAGGACGGGCGCATCCACCCGCGGCACAGCTTTGCCGGCTGGGCCGAGGAGATTCGCGGCCGTTCCACGCCGTGGTCGCCAGCCGAGATCGGCGCCGCTGGCGAGCTGCGCCAGGCGCTGATCGGCATCGTGCTGCGACGCGCCGAAGAACTGGCCGAGGTCGCCACCGAACTCGGCCGCGTCAACAAGGAACTCGAAGCCTTCTCGTACACCGTGTCGCACGACCTGCGCGCGCCGATGCGGCACATCGCCGGCTATGTGGACCTGGTGGTCGACACCGAGGGCAAGCTGCTGTCGGAACGCGCTCACCGCTACCTCACGCACGTGAAGGAAGCCGCGGCCTTCGCCGGCCAGCTGGTCGACGCGCTGCTCGACTTCTCGCGCATGGGGCGCTCGGCGCTCAAGCGGCGCGGCGTCGACACCGGCGCGCTGGTCGAGGGCCTGGTGCGCGAGATTGCACGACAGGAGCAGGGGCGTGAAATCGCCTGGACGGTCGAGCCCGGCCTGCCCGTGCTCTACGCCGATCCGCTGCTGCTGCAGGTCGCGGTGCGCAACCTGCTGGGCAACGCGGTGAAGTATTCCCGTGGCCGGACACCTGTGCGCATCAGCGTGCGCGCGGTGCGCCGCGCGGAAGGCGAGGGCATCGAAGTGCAGGACAACGGCGTCGGTTTCCAGATGAAGTATGCGGACAAGCTTTTCGGCGTTTTTCAGCGACTGCATCAGGCCGAAGAATTCGAAGGTACAGGCATTGGCCTGGCCAACGTGAAGAGGATCGTCGAGCGCCACGGAGGAACCGTATGGGCGCACGGCGAATTGAACCAGGGTGCGAGCTTCGGCTTCATCCTTCCGCGGGCGGCAGCCGAAGCACTGCCGGCCGCGGCGAATTGAACGACGGAACAGAAGAACATGCTCAAACCCATCCTGCTGGTCGAAGACGACAAACGCGATCTCGAACTCACCCTGATCGCGCTGGAGCGCAGTCAGCTCGCCAATGAAGTGGTAGTGCTGCGCGATGGTGCCCAGGCGCTCGAATACCTGCAGCGCGAAGGCGAGCACGCCGACCGTGCGGAGGGCAATCCGGCGGTGATCCTGCTCGACCTGAAGCTCCCCAAGGTGACCGGCCTCGAAGTGCTCGAAGCCGTGCGCGCCGATGCAGCGCTGCGCAGTGTGCCGGTGGTCATGCTCACGTCCTCCCAGGAAGAGTCGGACGTCTTGAAGAGCTACGAGTTGGGCGTGAACGCCTACGTCGTCAAGCCGGTCGAGTTCAACCAGTTCGTCTCGGCGATCGCCGAGCTGGGCGTGTTCTGGGCGGTGCTGAACGAGCCGCCACCGGGCTCGCTCAAGGCGTCCCGGCGGCATGACTGACAAACCGGCTGCGGCGCCGCAGCGTGCGTTGAAGATCCTCCTGTTGGAGGATTCGCGCTTCGACGCCGAACTGCTGCAGATGGCGCTGGCTGGCACCTACCCCGACGCCGTATGTCATGTGGTGCGCGACGAGGCGGGCTTCGTCGCCGCGCTCGAAGAGGGTGGTTTCGATCTGGTGCTGTCCGACCACGAACTGCCGGGTTTCTCTGGACCGCTCGCGCTCGACATCACGCGCCGGACGGCGCCCGACCTGCCCTTCATCTTCGTGTCCGGTGTGATCGGCGAAGACAACGCGGTCGAACTGTTGAAGCGCGGTGCCACCGACTATGTGAGCAAGGGCCGGCTGGAGCGCCTGCCGCTGGTGCTCGACCGCGCCCTGCGCGAGATCGACGCCCG
>JAZKDL010000135.1:0-2287 GCA_040387575.1 Pseudomonadota bacterium | reverse complement strand
TGGCTTCGCACGGGCGCAAGGGCATCAAGCGGCTGCTGCTGGGCAGCGAGACGCAGCATGTGCTGACGCACTCGGCCTTGCCGGTGCTGGTGTTGCGCTGAACGCGCTGAAAAACCCGCAACGGCGCTCGGGGCATCGCAACGAATTGCCGGCGCGCTGTGGCATACCCCGATCACGTGTGGCGCGGTGCCGCACGGCAATCTCCTGAAAGGACATCCGTGAAGATTCTTGTTGCCGTCGACGGCAGTTCCTACACACAGAAAGCGCTGGCCTTCCTGACCGAGGCGCCCTCGATGTTCATCGCAGGCAACGAGCTCCTGCTGCTGCATGTGAGCACCGGACTGCCGGTGAACGTGACACGCCACGTGAGCAAGGAAATCGTGGACGGCTACTACGCCGAAGAAAGCGCCAAGGTGCTGGAGCCAGCCAAGGCCTTTTTGTCCAGCAAGGGCGTCACCGGCTGCAACGTCGAGTTGCGCCACGGCTACGCACCCGAGGCAATCGTGGCCGCCGCCAAGGAAGCCGGCGCCGGACTGATCGTGATGGGCACGCATGGCCACGGCATGTTCGGCCGCGCGTTGATGGGCTCGGTCGCGACCAAGGTGGTCTCGGAAAGCACGGTACCGGTGCTGCTGGTGAAGTAGCCGGTCTGTCCGGCCCGTCGCGAGCAGACAACGAAGGGGACGGCCACTTGGCCGGGACGGCCGCAATGGATCATGCTCAGCGTCTCGCCCACCTCGGAACACCCATGCTCATCGGCCACATCTCCGATCTCCACGTCCGGCCCGAAGGCCAGCTCTACCAAGGCGTGGTCGACTCCAACGCGATGCTCGACGACGCCGTGCGGCACCTCAATGCGCTCGACCCGCGGCCCGACGTGGTGCTGATCGGCGGCGACATCGTCGACCATGGGCAGCCCGATGAATACGGCGCCGCGCGTGCCCGCCTCGCGCAATTGGCCATGCCCTTCCTGGTGATCCCCGGCAACCACGACCATCGCGAGAACTTCCGTGCGGCGTTCGCCGATCACGATTACCTGGCGCGCGAAGGTCCGCTTCATTGGTGCGTCGACACGTATCCGGTGCGGCTCATCGGACTCGACTCCTGCGTGCCAGGCAAGCATCACGGCGACATCGATGCCGCCGGGCTGCAATGGCTGCGGACGACGCTGGCCGCCGACCCGTCCAAGCCGACGCTCGTGCTGCTGCACCACCCGCCCTTCGTGAGCGGCATCCCCTACATGGACACCTACCGCTACATGAACCCGGACCCGCTCGCCGCCGTGCTGCGGGACTTCGGCTGCGTCGAACGGGTGTTGTGCGGCCACGTGCACCGCACGATGCTGCGGCGCTGGGCCGGCACGGTGGTGGCGTCGTGCCCCAGCACCACGACCGAGATCGCGCTGCAGTTCGCGCCGGATGCCAAACCGCAGTCCTGGCTCACGCCGCCCGCCTGCATGCTGCACCGGTGGGACCCGGCGCACGGCATGCTGAGCCACCTCAGCACCATCGGCCGGTTCCCTGGCCCCTACGGTTTCGCCTGAGCCTCCGCGCTGACGAAAGGCCGCGCGCGCATCCACTTGGTCGCGACCCATTTCTCGCCGCGCAGCACCGCCCGGCTCGCATGCAGCGACGCGTGGTCGACCTCGCCCGCCTCGTTGCAGTACTCGAAGTACACCGCATGGCCGCGCTGCGGAGACACCGTCCAGCCGACCGCCGGAAACACCGTCTCGCCGCCTTCTGGCACATCGTTGAGGTAAGTCACCAGCGTGCTGACGCGCTGGCCGCTGCGCGCCACCGACTCGCGGTTGGCGGCATTCGACGGCACCAGGAAGTCGAAGTGCGGCGCACTGCCTGCGCCCTCGGGGTAGTGCAGAACCTGCAGCCCTTCGCCGTGCGCGACCGGCAGGTTCATGAGTTCGGCCATGCGCCGGTCCAGCCGCGCCACCAGCGGGTTCTCCAGCGGCCGAAAGAACATGCCGAAGCTGGCGCGCAGGCCGCTCACGGTGTCGCGTCCGGTGGTGGGGTCGACCACGGTCGATGGCTGCAGCCGGCTGCGGGCCATCGCGATCAGTTCCTCGCATTCGGCCGCATCGATCACGCCGTCCAGCACGGCGAGCACCGGCTGATCGGCGCGGGCGACGACGCGCACGGTTCGATCGGCCGCCGCCAGCACGCGCCCAGGCTTCAGGCGCTGCGGCCCGTAGCGATAGGCCGAACCATCGCGTGCATCGTTCGCCGAAGGCATCGGCAGGTCGACCACATCGACCGGCGGCGCCGTGCCGTCA
>JAZKDL010000134.1:0-11778 GCA_040387575.1 Pseudomonadota bacterium | reverse complement strand
CACGCACCAGCGTGGTCTTGCCGTGATCGATGTGGCCGGCGGTGCCGATGATCATGGGCGCCGCCTCAGCCTCGAAAGCATGAAGACATCACGGCGAGCGGCGCAGTCGATCGATGCATACGGCCTCACATGAAGTTGCGGGTGTGCATGTCGGCCAGCCGGTCGGCCTCCGCGCGCTCGAAGCCCAAGCGGCCCAGGCGCGCGCGCCGGCCGGCGGACATGTCGCGCTTCAACTGCTGTACGGCCTCGTGCCCGCGCTTTACCGCGGGCAGCGTGAGTTCGCCGGCCGCCAGCAGCACGAGTGCATCAAACACTTCCTCGTTCAGGCCGGCGGTGTTGGCGAGCGCGTCGTAGCGCTGCTCGATCGCGTTGCGCAGGCGGACCTGGTAGTCGGGTTCCTCGGCCAGCCGGTACTCGAGGTGCGCCATGCCGAAGGCCACGTGCCGCGCTTCGTCGCGCGCCGCCAGCCGCGCGATCTGCCGCGTCACCGGGTCGGGCGCATGCGCATGCAGGAAGTTCAGCAGGTTGATGAAGCTGCCTTCGCCCAGCACCGACAGCAGGAAGGTGGCGATGGAGAAATCAGGCGCTTCGAACAGCGTCTGCAGGCTGGCCTGGCCACCGGCGGTCGACAGCGCCGGGCTGGCGCCGCGCAGCGTCGCGCGTCGCGTGAAGACCTCGATGTGCCGCGCCTCATCGGCGCACTGCAGCGCCAGCAACTGCAGCACCTCGCGGTAGTGCGGATGCACCTGGCCGAGGTGCCGCGCGGGCACCAGCAGTGCGGCGTTCTCGTTCTCGATCAGGTAGGTCATCACCTGCACCACGGCTGCTTCGATCGGCGCTGGCAGGTCGAAAGGCGCGTCCCAGTCGACGGCCGTGGCCGGGTCCCATTGCGCCGCGGCGGCTTGCGCGTAGAGCTCGCCGGCCGTCGCTGCCCAGAGCTCGTTGCGGCGGTGCAGCGCGAAGGCGAAGGGCGGGCTGCCGGCCTCGACCGTGGCGCCGCGTGCCGCGAGCCCCCAACCGGCAAGTGCGTCTTCGGCTGGCCCTTGCGTGGCGTCGCCGGTGCGCTGCGCGCCTTGCCAGCGGCCTTCGGCGTGCGCGGCGCGTGTCAGATGCGCCTGCGTGGCACCCGCTTCATCGGCCGTGAAGCGCACGCCGTGGCCCTGCTGCCGGCACCACGCCTCGACGTGCAAGTGCCACGCGGGCGCCGTGCCGCGCACGCGCAACTCGTCGCCCGCGGGCAGCTCGGCCAGCGCGCGACGGATGAGCAGCAGGGCGCCCTGGTCGAGCCCCAGCGACTCAATATCGATAGTCGGGGTTGAGGATGCGGCCATCGCGGCTGTAGAAGTTTTCGTCGTCGACCGCGCGCTCGAGCTGCGCGTAGCCACTGGTGCGGCCGGTGCGCCATTCGCGCAGGCCTTCGAGTTCGAGCAGCGGGCGCACCTGCGGGTCGTCCCAGCGCATCGACAGCAGCAGCGTCACGAAGCGCTCGATGAGCCCTTCCGGCGCGCCGGGGCTGGTCGTGAAGTTGCAGTGGTCGAAGGGCGCGGTGCTCGCGATGACGCGCGTGCTGCCCGCGGGCAGCGTGCCGTCCAGGCCGAAGGCCAGGTGGTTGCCCGCGATCAGGAAGCAGGCGTCGACCTCGTTGGCCATCAGCGCGCGGGCCGCGTCGCGCTCGCCGCCGATGTGGTCGCCGTGCTTGCCGCCGAGCACGTCGAAGTACTTCAGCGTGAAGTCGTCGCGCGGCCGCAGGCCTTCTTCGGTACGCAGGTGGTCCAGCGGTATCAGCGTGGCCTGCGGCGAGTCGAGCGCGCCGGCACCGATGGTCTTGTCGCGCAGGTCGGCGGCGCTGCGGATGTCGCTGTCGTCGCGCACCACGATCACCGAGCGCAGGTCGATGTCGGTGTCGCGCATTGCGACCGACTGCACCTGCAGGCCCTTGCTGCGCGCGATGCGGTCGGCGCGCACCCAGGCCAGCGGCGAGTTCCAGGCCACGTGGATCGCGCCGTCGAACTGCGCCTCGACCTGGCGCTCGTAGTTCGAATACAGCACGTAGTCGAAGGGCAGGCCGTGCGCCACGAAGAAGGCCTTGAAGCCTTCCCAGATGGTGACGACCTTGGGCGCGTAGGCGACGGCGCCCATCAGCAGGACGGGTTCGGACATGCGGTGTCTTTCGTTGGGAGCAGGAGAGGATCAGAACAGCGGCAGGCCGGTGATGGCCTTGCCGATGAAGTCGTAGAGAACGTCCGACGTGGGCGCCATCACGCTCGATGCGCGCGCGTCGCGGAACAGGCGCTCGATGCCCGCTTCCTTGCGGAAGGCCGCGCCGCCGCACACGCGCATCGCGATGTCGGTGACTTCGAGTGCGGTCTCCGCCGCTGCGGCTTTCACTTCGAGCACGCGCAGCATCGTGTCGGCACGGCCGGCGCCGATGGCCGCAACGGTGTCGTCCAGCAGCGCCTGCGCCATGTCGGTCTTGATGCGTGCACGGGCGAGGTACGCGCGGATGGTGGGCAGGTCGGCCAGCGAGCTGTCGAGATGCAGATGCCGCGTCTGGCTCACATGGCCGATGGCGCGCGACAACGCGCCTTCCATCAGCCCGACCGAGCAGGCCGCGCTGAGCACGGTGAACCACGGCAGCACGACGCCCATCATGGTGTCGAAGCCCTTGCCGTCTACGCCCAGGCGGTAGCTCGACTTCACGCGAACGCCTTGCGCGGTGATCGGCGTCGATGCGTTGCCGCGCAGGCCGAGGCCGTCGAAATGGCCGGGCTGGCTCAAGCCATCGGCCCTGGCGTCGACCAGCCACAGCGTGCTCGCGCCTTCGGCCGCGAGCGGCTTGCTCGACCACACGTAGCTGTCGGCTTCGAAGGCCGACGTGACCCAGCTCTTGCGCGCGTCGAGCACCACCGCATCGCCGTCCGCGCGGGCGGTGCCGGTCGGCGCCCAGAAGTGGCTGCGCGAATCGGCCTCGGAGAAGGCGAGCGTGCTCAGGTGGCGGCCGGCCGCGATCTCGCGGCGCACGGCGTCGGGGCCTTGCTGCTCCAGCACGGCGGTCGCGCAGTAGTGCATGCACACGACCATCGCGGTCGACGGGCAGGTCTGCGCGATGCGCGACACGACCTGGGCGGCTTCGCGCAGGCCCTGGCCTTGGCCGCCGACCGACGCGGCCGACACCAGACCGAGCAGGCCAGCCTGGCCCATCGCCTGGATGACCTCGCGCGGAAAGCGTCCCTCGCCATCGGTTCGCGGCGCGAGCGGCTGCAGCGTTTCCTGGTCGATTCGGGCGAGTGCTTCAAGGTGGTCCATCGCTGGTTTCCTGTTTGGGGGTGAAAAGGGTCAATGCAGTTGCGCGCGCAGCAGATCGAGCTGCGCTAGGAAAGGGCCGCCGTCTTCCAGGCAGCGCAGGTCGAGCAGCAGGCGGTCGTCGGCGATGCGTCCGATCACCGGCAATGGCAATGCGCGCAGCGCCGTGGCGAGTGCGTCGAGCGCGGTGCCGATGCCCTTCTTCGACGTGCCCGCAGGCGCGATCGCCAGGCCGGCCGAAGGCAGCCGTTCGACCGGCAGCGAGCCCGATCCGATCTGTCCCAGCAGCGAAACGACCTCGACATCGAAGCGCGGTGACACGGCGTCGCGCACGGCCGGCAGCAGTGCGACCGCCATCGCCTGGATCGCCTCGGCCGGGCGCGTCAAAAGGCGCAGCGTCGGCAGGTCCTGCGCGAGCCGCTCGGGCCGCAGGTACAGCGACAGCGTGGCCTCCAGCGCGGCCAGCGGCAGCTTGCTCATGCGCAATGCGCGCTTCATCGGGAACTTGCGGATACGGCCGACGGCTTCCTTGCTGCCGACGATCAGCCCGGCCTGCGGGCCGCCGAGCAGCTTGTCGCCGGAGAAGGTGACCACGTCGCAACCGGCTGCGAGCATCTCTTGCGGCAGCGGCTCGCGCGGCAGGCCGTAGTGCGCGAGGTCGACCAGCGAGCCGCTGCCGAGGTCGGTGGCGAGCGGCACGCCGCGCGCATGCGCGATGCCCGCGAGCGTGGCCTCGTCCACCGCGGCCGTGAAGCCCTGCACCGCGTAGTTGCTGGTGTGCACCTTCATCACGAGCGCGGTGCGTTCGTTGATGGCGCGTTCGTAGTCGGCCGGATGCGTGCGGTTGGTGGTGCCGACCTCGACCATGCGCGCGCCCGCGCTGGCCATCACGTCGGGCATGCGGAAGGCGCCACCGATCTCGACCAGCTCGCCGCGCGAGACGATCACTTCGCGGTCGCGCGCCAGTGCGGCGATGGTCAGCAGCACGGCGGCCGCGTTGTTGTTGACGACCGTCGCGGCCTCGGCGCCGGTGATGGTGCAGAGCAGCTCTTCCACCAGCGAATCGCGATCACCGCGGCTGCCGGTCGCGAGGTCGTACTCGAGGTTGTTCGGCGACGTCATCACCGCGAGCAGCCGCTGCAGCGCGGCGTCGGCCAGCAGCGCGCGGCCGAGGTTGGTGTGGATCACCGTGCCGGTGAGGTTGAGCACGGCGCGCATGCGCGGGGCCAGCCGCTGCTGCACGCGCATGCGCAGTGCGGTGGCAATGGCATCGGGCTGCACATCGGTGCTCGGCAACCGGCCGGCGAGGGCATCGCGGCGCAGCGCATCGAGCAATGCGCGGGCTTCGGTGACGACGAGCGTGTGGCCGTGCTCGGCCAGCAAGGTGCGCGACGCGTCGGCGCGCAGCAGTTGATCGACAGAAGGCAGATCCTGGGGCCTTGCCGTCGAGCCGTGGACCACGGACTCTTTCGGCGCCGCCATCAGCCGCCCCCGCCGTCGTCGTTGGCGTCGTGGTCAGGTTCGGGGTCGCCGAACAGCAGCATCAGGTTGTGGCCGCTGCGCTGGTGGCCGGCCTCGGACACCAGCAGGTCGAGCGTGACGCTGGCGAGGTCGTCGGCCACGGGTTCGACCTCGGGGTCCTTCTCCATCGCGACCTGCTTCAGGTAGTGGCCGCAGCTGTCGCAGCACTCGGCCTTGACGGCGCCTTCGCGCGCGCCGGTGGCCGGAAGCTCGATGCCGGCTTCGGGCGCGAGCGATTCGAAGTGGATGCCCTTGGTGCTCTCGCAATGCGCGCACTTGATGCGCACGTAATGCCATTCGGTGCCGCAGAGCGCGCAGTGCAGATAGCGAAAGCCCGCCTCGTCGGCGCCGATGCGCGTGATGCTGACCGTGGGCGCGCTGCCGCAGCAGGGGCACTCGGTGCCGCGGTCGGTGCGGCCATAGATGTTCTCTCCGTGCGCGTCGGCCACCTGCAGCACCAGATGCGTCCAGTACGTCTGCAGGCCAGCTGCGACGAGCGGCGCCGCGGCCAGGTCGACGCCGAACATGATGCGGCGCGACAGCAGGTCGGCCTGGTGATCGAGCCACGCGTCGTCGGCCGCGGCAACGCGGTCGAGCGTGTCGCGGGCCGAGGCCATTGCCGGGTCGCCGAGCCGTGTGCGGAACTGGCCGAGCAGCTGGCGCAGCGCGATGCGCCACTGCGGATCGCGTGTCCAGCCGAAGGCGGGCATCGGTGGCTTGAGCGCCAGCGATGCGGCTTCGAGCGCATCGGCATCCGGCATCTCCACCGCGGGATAGCCGTTCAGCACCTGCTGCTGCGCCTGCGCCAGATCGGCGATGAAGATCAGGTACTCGCGCATCGGATGCGAGGCTGCGAGCTGCCGCAGCCGCAATGCGCGGTCGGCGAACGCCGTGGCGCGCACCGGCAATCGCAGGAAGGGCATCTGCCGCCCGGCCTGCATCGCGATCTGCTCGGGATCGAGGACGCGCGTGGTCCGGATCGGCGGTGGGTTGCCCAGTGGACTCGTCATCGAATCAGTATCACTCACCACGCGTCATTTTTCGATGCCACAACGGATGGTTGAGCTTCGCCCAGGCTTCCGTCACGGTGCCGCGCGTCATGGCGCGCATCGTGCCCTTCACCCAGATCGCCGCGTAGATGTGCGTGATGACCGACAGGATCAGTACCACCGCCGACACCGCATGCACGACCACCGCGATGCGCCGCAGCAGGATCGGGAAGAAGCCGACGAACCATGGGCTCCAGAACATGAAGCCGGTGACGAACAGCAGCAGCAGGCTCACACCGAAAGCCCAGAACACCAGCTTCTGTCCGGCGTTGTACTTGCCGACCGGTGGCATGCCCGCCTTGTCGCCAGCCAGCATCTTGGGCGCATTGGCGATCCATTCGCGGTCGGTGCGGTTGAACAGGTTCTCGCGCCACATCGTGAAGAACAGGAACACGAAGCCGAACACCATCAGCACCCCGAGAAACGGATGCAGGATGCGCGTCCACTGCCCGCCGCCGAACAGGCCGCTGAAGAAGAACAGGCTCGGGTGGAAGAAGCTCAGCCCCGAGAGCGCAGCCGCGAAGAACATGATCGCGACGAACCAGTGGTTCATGCGCGTCGCGTCGCGGTAGCGGCGCAGGTAGTAGCGTGTGGTCATCGCAGTCTCCTCAGGCGCGTGGCGCGTCGGACGGTGAAGTCGAATGGGTGTTCGAAGCCGGCGGCCCTTCGATCACCACCACCTCGTCGGGCAGGCCGTCGCCATCGCTGTCTTCCTTGGGCTCGATCGGGCCGGCCTTCATGTAGTGGAAGAAGCTGCCGATCACCGCGCCGACCATCGCCGCCACCGCGAGCGGCTTGGCGACACCCTTCCACAGCGAGACGAGCGGGCTGATGTGCGGGTTCTTCGGCAGGCCGGCGTACAGGCCGGGCCGGTCGGCGTGCTGCAGCACGTACATCACGTGCGTGCCGCCGACGCCGGCCGGGTCGTACACGCCGGCATTCGCGAAGCCGCGGTCCTTCAGGTCGACGATGCGCTCCGCGGCGTATTCGTGCATGTCTTCCTTGGTGCCGAAATGCAGCGCGCCCGTCGGGCAGGCCTTGACGCAGGCCGGCTCCAGGCCGACGCCGACGCGGTCGGAGCACAGCGAGCACTTGTAGGCCTTGTTGTCGGCCTTGCTGATGCGCGGCACGTCGAACGGGCAGCCCGTCACGCAGTTGCCGCAGCCCACGCAATGCTCGCTGATGAAGTCGACGATGCCGTTGCTGTACTTCACGATCGCGCCCGGCGACGGGCACGACTTCAGGCAGCCCGGGTCTTCGCAATGCATGCAGCCGTCCTTGCGGATCAGCCATTCGAGCTTGCCTTCCTCGGGCTCGACCTCGGAGAACTTCATCACCGTCCAGGACGCGGGCGTGAGGTCGACCGGGTTGTCGTAGGTGCCGTGGTTGGTGCCGACCTCGTCGCGCAGGTCGTTCCACTGCATGCAGGCGACCTGGCAGGCCTTGCAGCCGATGCAGGTCGACACGTCGATCAGCTTCGCGACCTCCTGCACCTGCGGTCGGTGGCGGATGTCGGGTGACGGCGTGGTGGTGGCCGAGCGCGCGGCGATGTCTAGCGTTTGGAGGGATGACATCGTCAGGCTTTCTCGATGTTCACGGTGAACGACTTGTACTCGGGCGTCTGCGTGTTCGCATCGCCCACGAAAGGCGTCAGCGTGTTCACCAGATAACCGGGCTTGGCGAGGCCGATGAAGCCCCAGTGGTTCGGCAGGCCCACCGTGTGCACGGTGCGCCCATCGACCTGCAGCCCGACGATGCGCTTGGTGACCACCGCGACCGCCTTGATGTGGCCGCGCTTGCTCCACACCTTGACCATGTCGCCGTGCCCGATGCCCTTCTCCTTGGCCAGCTCCTCGCCGATCTCGACGAACTGCTGCGGCTGGATGATGGCCGAGGTCTGCACGTTCTTGGTCCAGTAGTGGAAGTGCTCGGTCAGCCGGTAGCTGGTCGCCACGTATGGGAAGTCGGCTGGCACGCCGAGCCGTTCGAGGTCGCCCTTGAAGATCCGCGCCGCCGGGTTGGCGCGCGCCACCGGGTTGTTCGGGTGCATCAGGTTGTTGACCAGCGGCGACTCGAAGGGCTCGTAGTGCTCGGGCAGCGGTCCTTCGGCCATGCCGGTGGGCGCGAACAGGCGTGCGACTCCTTCCGCATTCATGATGAACGGACGCACCGCGTCGGCCTCCATCGGATTGGCGTCGGGCCGGATGTCGGGAACGTCGGAGCCGGTCCACTGCTTGCCGTTCCAGGCGATCAGCGTGCGCTTGGCGATCCACGGCTTGCCGGTCGTGGGGTCGGTCGACGCGCCGTTGTAGAGGATGCGCCGGTTGGCTGGCCAGGCCCAGGTCCAGTTGAGCGCCTGGCCGATGCCGTACGGGTCGGCGTTGTCGCGGCGCGCCATCTGGTTGCCGGCCTGCGTCCAGGCGCCGGCATAGATCCAGCAGCCGCTGGCGGTGCTGCCGTCGTCGCGCAGCAGGCCGAAGCCGGAGAGCTGCTCGCCGGCCTTGGCCAGCGGCGGCTTGCTCGGGTCGGTCGGGTCCGCCAGGTCGGTCAGTGCGCGGCCGTTGTATTCCATCGCGATCTCCTGCGGAGAGGGCGAGTCTGGAATCTTGTAGGGCCAGGTCAGCTTGACGATCGGGTCGGGGAATGCGCCGCCGTCCTTGATGTAGGCCTGGCGCATGCGGTTGAAGATGCCAGCGACGATCGCCATGTCGCCGCGCGCTTCGCCCGGCGGCTCGGCGCCCTTCCAGTGCCATTGCAGCCAGCGGCTCGAGTTGGTCAGTGAGCCTTCTTCCTCCGCGAAGCAGGTCGATGGCAGGCGGAACACCGTGGTCTGGATGTCTTTCGTCGAGACGTCGTTGAATTCCCCGAAGTTGCGCCAGAACTCGCTGGTCTCGGTCATCAGCGGGTCGATCGTGACCAGGAACTTGAGCTTCGACAGCCCGTCGACGATCTTCTTCTTGTCGGGGAACGAGCCGACCGGGTTGAAGCCCTGGCAGATGTAGCCGTTGATCTTGCCGAGGTTCATCAGCTCGAAGGCCTGCAGCACGTCGTAGAGCTTGTCGATCTTCGGCAGGTAGTTGAAGCCCCACTGGTTGTCGGCCGTGGCCGCATCGCCCCACCAGGCCTTCTGCATGCTGACGAAGAACTTCGGATAGTTCTGCCAGTAGCTCATCTGCTTGGGACGCAGCGGCTTGAGCGCGCGGGTCTTGTAGTAGTCCTCCAGCGTCTGTTCGCTGTCACGCGCGAGCGACATGTAGCCCGGCAGCGAGTTCGACAGCAGGCCCAGGTCGGTCAGGCCCTGGATGTTGCTGTGGCCGCGCAGCGCATTCATGCCGCCGCCGGCCACGCCGATGTTGCCGAGCAGCAATTGCATGATGGCGCCGGTGCGGATCATCTGCGCGCCCTGGCTGTGCTGCGTCCAGCCGAGCGCATACAGGATGGTCATGGTCCGCGTCGACGTGCTGGTGCTCGCGATGTACTCGCACACCTTCAGGAACTTGTCCTGCGGCGTGCCCGTGATGCGGCTCACCAGTTCGGGCGTGTAGCGCGAATAGTGGCGCTTCATGACCTGCAGTACGCATTGCGGGTCCTGCATGGTCATGTCGATCTTCGCCATGCCTTGCTCGTCGAGCGCATAGCCCCACGACTTCGGGTCGTAGTTGCGCTTCTCGGCGTTGTAGCCGCTGAACAGGCCGTTCTCGAACTTGTAGTCCGGCCCCACGATGAACGGCGCGTTGGTGTAGTTGCGCACGTACTCGGTCTGGATCTTGTCGTTGCTCAGCAGGTAGTTGATGACCCCCGCCAGGAAGGCGATGTCAGACCCGGCGCGCACCGGCGCGTAGTAGTCGGCCATCGCGGCCGAGCGCGTGAAGCGCGGGTCGACCACCACCAGCCGCGCCTTGTTCTGCTTCTTCGCCTCGATCACCCACTTGAAGCCGCACGGATGCGCCTCCGCCGCGTTGCCGCCCATGATCAGCACGACATCCGCGTTCTGGATGTCCTGCCAATGGTTGGTCATTGCGCCTCTGCCGAACGTCGGGGCCAGACTGGCCACCGTAGGTCCGTGTCAAACGCGTGCCTGGTTGTCGAAGACCAGCATCCCGGTCGAGCGGAATGCCTTGTGCGTGAGGTAGCCGGTTTCGTTGGACGATGCCGATGCGCAGAGCATCCCGGAACTGGTCCAGCGGTTGACGGTCTTGCCGTCGGCGTTGGCGGTCTGGAAGTTGGCGTCGCGGTCGGCCTTGAGCAGTTTGGCGATGCGGTCGAGCGCCTCGTCCCAGCCGATGCGCTTCCATTCGGTGCTGCCGGCCTCGCGAACCTCGGGGTACTTCAGGCGGTTCGGGCTGTGCACGAAGTCGAGCAGGCCGGCGCCCTTGGGGCACAGCGTGCCGCGGTTCACCGGGTGGTCGGCATCGCCCTCGATGTGCAGGATGCTCGACACCACGTTCTTCGCCTTGTCGCCGAGGCTGTACATGATGATCCCGCAGCCCACCGAGCAGTAGGTGCAGGTGTTGCGCGTCTCGGTGGTGCGGGCGAGCTTGAAGTTGCGGGCTTCGGCCAGTGCGGCGGTCGGCGAGAAGCCGAGGGCGGCGATGCTGGATCCGACCAGCCCCGCGCTGGTCACGCGGAAGAAGTGGCGGCGGTTCATGTCCATGACGGAACCTCCCGCGCGGTGGATGGTGGTTGTTTCATCGTGGGTTGCTCTTGTTGGCTATTTGGAAGGAGTGCCAGGCGTGCCGGGCGCAGCGCCGTCACCGCCGCTCGGTGCAGGCGTGCCGCCCGAAGCGCCGCCGCCATTCGGGCCGGTGACGCCGCCGACGGCCGTGCCGCCTTCGGACGGGCCCTTGTGCGCCGAGGATTGATCGACCTTGTCGCCGCTGTCGGCGGGCCGGATGCCGGCCGGGTAGGCGCCGGAGGAGGCTGGCGTGCTGTTGGCGGAGGCGCTGGCCGGGCTTTTGCCAGCACCTGCCGTCGGCTTCGGGTCGCAGGCGCTCAGCAGCCATCCCGTGGCCAACAGGATGGCGATCCATGGCAAGCGCTGACATCGTTGCATCGACACTCCTTCGTGGGGAACGGCCGGTTTCAGACCGTGGAATGTGTGTTTTCGATGAGCATCATGCGGCAGCCTGCGCGGCGGATCAAGCAGGAGATGACCGCAATAACCCTCGCATGTCGGGATGTCGAACCGACTTCTGCAGCGTGCGCGCCCGATGTCTAAACTGGTTGCCGACCTGCCAATCCGTCGACGAATCCGCCGATCTCCCCAACGTCCCCAACGCAAGGACAGCCGCATGAGCATTCCCACCACCCGTCTCGGCCGCACCGGCCTCACCGTGTCGCGACTCGCGCTCGGCACCATGACCTTCGGCCTGCAGACCGAAGAATCCGTCTCGCACCAGATCCTCGACAAGGCGACCGACGCCGGCATCAACTTCCTCGACGTGGCCGATGTCTACCCGCTCGGCGGCGGGCTGGCGACCGCCGGGCGCACCGAAGAAATCGTCGGCCGCTGGCTGCGCGCCAAGGGTGCGAGCCGGCGCGGCGACTTCATCGTCGCGACCAAGGCGGTCGGCAAGATGGGGCCGAACCCCTGGGACCAGGGCGCGTCGCGCAAACATCTGCTGGACGCGATCGACGCGTCGCTCAAGCGCCTCCAGATCGACCACGTCGATCTGTATCAATTGCACAGCGACGACCGCGAAACGCCGCTCGACGAAAGCATCGAAGCGCTCGACACCATCGTGAAGTCGGGCCGCGCGCGCTATGTCGGCGTGTCGAACTTCCTGGCGTATCGGCTGGCGCGCGCGCTGGGCCGCTCGGAGCTTCTGCGCTTGACGCGCTACGTGTCGGTGCAGCCGCGCTACAGCCTGCTGTTCCGCGAGATCGAGCGCGAACTGCTGCCGCT
>JAZKDL010000133.1:0-1895 GCA_040387575.1 Pseudomonadota bacterium | reverse complement strand
TTTTGGATGGCGCCATGGGCGCACGACCGCCGTGGCCGTTCGCGAATGGCCATGGTGCGGGGGCGGGGGTCGGAGCGAGCGCTGGGGCGCCTAGGCGGACGGACGCGCCTGCGCGTCGCGTTCCAGGCTCCACTGGTTCCAGGCGTGCATCGACGCCGCACGCAGCGGCGCATGCTGCGTGGGGAAATGCACGAAGCGGCTGCCGGTGGTCGCGTAGATGGCCGGGGCGTCGAGCGACAGCGCATCGACCACCTGGGCTTGCGTGATGAGGCCTCTGGCCTCGAAGGCGCGCGCGAAGTAGGTCTGGTCGCCTCCGTTGGCGTGGACCGACGAGCGGTCCGGCGCGGCCTCGATCTGCTGGCACACATCGTCGATGAGTGCGTGCATCGCCGGCGTGTTGCGTACGCCGACGATGCTGGAGTTCATGTTCCAGGCCGTGTGGTCGTTGCCCACCAGCGCCTTGCGGTCCCCGATCAGCGGCTCCATGGGAAGCGACTGGTCCATCGCCAGGATGTCCGCGTCGATCCACAGCAGGAAGGTGTGCTGCGCCAGGTGGCGCCGCATCAGGTGCGGCTTGGCCCATGAGCCCGTCAGCTCGCCGACGAAGGCCGGCACCTTCCGGTACAGGTGATAGCCGTAGCCATGGCGCAGGCAGTAGCGCGCCAGGCTCTCTTCATGGATGCGCCCATAGCTGGCGATGTTCGGGGTGTAGATGCTGACAAAGGCGATGTCCGCACCGCTGTTCAGATGCAGTTCGTCGCCTGGCGGCGCTGCCGCTTCCGACAGCGCGATGTGCGGTGGGCGCTGGCCGGCCGCAAGCGCCGCGGCCTCGTCGACGAGGTTCTGGACGCCCCTGAAGTCGTAGTCCAGCCGCGGCACCCAGCGACCTTCGCGCAAGTACCAGGACGGCGCGTCGTTGACCACCAGCGGACGCACCTGGTGCAGGGACTCGTGGTAGCTGCCGGCCGGCGAGGTCATCTGCACGTTCGGGTAGATCCCATTGGGCAGAGGCTGCGAGCAGGGCCGAGTGGCAAAGACATGGTTGACCAGAGCGTTTTCCGGCAGATCGTTGTCTTCCAGAATCAGCACCGCCCAGTGCGAGATGTGATCGACGAGCCTGCGCATCTGCTCGCGCACCGACGGTATGTTTCGCAGCAGCAGCATGCTCGTGTTGCAGAGCGCGTCGTTGTCGGCCTCGGCGCAGAGCAGGGTGTCGAGGCCGTCGAAGCTCTCTTCGAGCGACCGGGGCGCATACACGACCGCGAACTGGTCCAGCACCAGCAGCAGGCTCCCTTCCGGGAGCTGAAGCAGGTGGTGGTAGATCGCGTGGTAGCGAAAGAACACCGGTTGCCGCGGGCCCCACACGTGCGTGGCATCGACCACGTGGTGGGTGTAGCCGTACTGGCGTGCATAGGCCGCATGGTTCTCGACCAGGCCCCTCACGGGCCGTGTGGCAAGCGTCGTCAGAACCGTCGGCATTTCTTCTCCCTGGGCGGCAAGGCCTCGATCGAGGCGCTTCTCACCCCGTGGGTCCGCTGCGGACCGGTGCGGTCCTCAGACGCCGGCGGCGTGCGCCTGCTGGTCGGCGTGGTAGCTGGAGCGCACCATGGCACCCACGGCCGCGTGGCTGAAGCCCATCTTGTAGGCCTCTTCCTCGAACATCTTGAAGGTGTCGGGGTGCACGTAGCGGCGCACCGGCAGGTGCGAGCCCGACGGCGACAGGTACTGGCCGATGGTCAGCATGTCGATGTCGTGGGCGCGCATGTCGCGCATCACCTGCAGGATCTCTTCGTCGGTTTCGCCCAGGCCGACCATGATGCCGCTCTTGGTCGGCACCTTCGGGTGCAGCGCCTTGAACTTCTTCAGCAGGTTCAGGCTGAACTGGTAGTCGCTGC
>JAZKDL010000132.1:0-1667 GCA_040387575.1 Pseudomonadota bacterium | reverse complement strand
CCACCAGTCCCGCCAACGCATCGTGGAGCTTCGAACGCAAGCTCGATGCATGGCGCGACGTCTTCGCCCGTCACGGGCTCGCATGATGGCCACCAAGTCCCCACCGCTTCCCGAAGTCAATTTCTCCGATTGGGGCGACATTCGCTATCTCCACCTGGGCACCGAATGGATCCAGGGCTCGATGAAGATGGACGCGCCCTACGAGATCGAGCTCGAGTACGTGCAGCGCATGATGGCGTGGCTGCTGTTCGTCGAGCCGTCCAGCGTGATGAGCCGGCATGCGATGCAGCTCGGCCTGGGCGCCGCCACGCTGACCAAGTTCTGCCGCAAGCAGCTGCGCATGCGCACCACGGCGATCGAACTCAACCCGCAGGTGCTGGCGGCCTGCCGCGGCTGGTTCAAGCTGCCGGCCGACGATGCCAAGCTGCGCGTCGTCATCGCCGATGCGGCGGTCGAGATCCGCAAGCCGCAATGGCAGGGCACGGTCGATGCGCTGCAGGTCGATCTCTACGACCACGAGGCCGCGGCGCCGGTGCTCGACAGCGAGGACTTCTACGCCGACTGCCGCGCGCTGCTGACCGAGGAGGGCGCGATGACGGTGAACCTGTTCGGCCGTTCGTCGAGCTACGAGAGCAGCCTGGAGAAGATCGTGGCGGTGTTCGGCGCCGATGCGGTCTGGGCCTTCAAGCCGACGCGCGAGGGCAACACCGTGGTGCTGGCCCAGCGCACGCCGAGCCGTCCCAAGCGCGAGGCGCTGGCGCTGCGCGCGCAGACCATCCAGAGCCGCTGGGGACTGCCGGCGGCCAAGTGGCTGCAGGTGTTCAAGCCGCAGGTCCGATGAACACGCCGGCCACGCCCGAGGCGGCGCTTCGGCGCCACGAGGGGCCGCTGGAGTTGCGGCGCCTGATCGAGTGGCTGGCCGGTGATGGACTGATCTCGCCGGCGGAGGCCCGCCGCACGCTGGCGCGCTGTGCCCAGGCTGAGAGCCGCCAGGCGCCGCTGACGAGGCTTGCCAGCGTGTCGATGCCGCGCGAGGCCGACGGCAAGCCGCTCGACATCGAGATGCTCACGCAGTGGCTGGCGGGCCGTACCGGCCTGGCGTACCTGCGCATCGATCCGCTCAAGGTCGACGTCTCGAAGGTCGCCGACACGATGAGCGCGGCCTATGCCGAGCGTCACAAGGTGCTGCCGGTGCAGGTCGGGCCGGGCGAACTGGTCGTGGCGACGTCGGAGCCTTTCCTGGTCGACTGGGTCGCCGAGGTCGAGCGGCAGTCGCGCCGCACGGTGCGGCGCGTGCTGGCGAGCCCGATCGACATCCAGCGCTACACGGCGGAGTTCTATGCGCTCGCGAAGTCGGTGCGCGCTGCGCAGAAGGCGGGCGGCAGTGGCAGCGGCGCGAACTTCGAGCAGTTGGTCGAACTTGGGCGGAGCAACCGCCAGCTCGATGCCAATGACCAGGGCGTGGTGCAGGTGGTCGACTGGCTCTGGCAATACGCGTTCGACCAGCGCGCCAGCGACATCCACCTGGAGCCGCGGCGCGACCAGGGCGTGATCCGCTTCCGCATCGATGGCGTGCTGCATCCGGCCTACCAGCTGCCGATCGGCGTGATGAACGCGATGATCGCGCGCATCAAGCTGCTCGGCCGGATGGACGTGGTCGAGAAGCG
>JAZKDL010000131.1:0-20446 GCA_040387575.1 Pseudomonadota bacterium | reverse complement strand
GGCCCGGTAGCTCAGTTGGTAGAGCAGCGGATTGAAAATCCGCGTGTCGTTGGTTCGATTCCGACCCAGGCCACCAGCATTCATGCGCCCCAGCACCTTTTCAGGTCCTGGGGCGTTTTCGATTGTGGCCAGCACTTAGCCCGCGGGGCTTTGACTACCCGGATATGCCGCATGCCCGATGGCACGTCGCAGCCGCACCGTCGACGAGTGCACTTGCCACGGCAAAATGTGCGGGCGAAATGGCTCGGCGCTCGGTCTCTACCCAGCGGACCGAGCCCGCGAATCACGCCATGCAATCAACATGAAGAGCTGATTGCCCACTGGCATCACTTGCAATTGCGTGCAGTCCGCGCCTCAGAAGTCCACCAGACTCAGCCCGATGCCCAGTACCGTGCGCTTGCGGTTGTAGTCCACCAAGGTATCGCCGTAGCCGTGGAACAGCTGCGTATGGAACCGCAGATTGCTCTTTACGGGATCGCCGATCACCTTCATCCATTCGAGTCGAATGGAACCGTGACCACTGCTACGCAGGTTGTTGCGCAGCGTCGCACTGAACGTGTTGTCGCGGTCGTAGTTCCAGCGGCCCGTGAATTCGGCGCGACCGATGTAGTTGGCGATGTCCGGGTTATCGTCGTCTTCCGCGTCTTCCTTGATGCGGTTCCAGAACCGCGTCGTGAACTGGAAGCGGTCATCCAGCTCCATGCCGCCCATCAGGAAAGTGCGGTTCCAGCTACGCGACAGCGGCAATGTCTGGCCGTTCGACTGGTGCACGATGCCCACGCCCGTGTAGCGCCAGCGCCAGCCGAACGGCAGCTTGAAGTCCGTCGGATAGACGTACATCATTTCCGGCTCATGGTCGGTGGTGCGGAAGGGGCGCGAGATCGCCGAGTTGAACACCTGCCAGGTCGACAGCTGTGAATAGGCGAACCAGAGCGAGTCCTTCTTGTCCGGGTCGTTGCCGGTGAGGATGCCCTGAGCAAGCTTGGTACGTACCGACAGGCCGATGCGCATCTCGTTGGCCTGGTAGTTGATGTACGTGCCTTCATGGCCGGCGGCCGGCGAGTTCGGCACCGCCGGGTCGCTGGTGGCGGCGGAAACCGACACGCTCAGCGGGCGGTACCCGCGGAAGCCGAAGGTGCCGCAGTCGCTGCCGTTCTCGAGTTCCCAGAAGCGCGAGAGCGCCGAATACTGCCGATCGCGACAGCCTTCCTCGGTCGCGACCGATACAACCCGCGTGGCTGGCAGGCTGGCGTCGACGGGGGGTGTGGGTGTCGAGGCAAGCACCGGTGGCGCTGCGGGCACGGCCGAACCCGGCAGGCTCTGCTGCTGCGACCATCGATCGAAGCAGGCGAGACGCGCATCCTTTGTGCTGACCTGCTGGCATTGTTGCCAGGTCAGTTGAGATTCGGCGAGCGGGCTCGGTGGTTTGTCGACGGCCTGCGCGTTCGCGCCAGTGATGCCGAGGCCCGCGAGCGATGCCAGCGCTGCATGCCGTGAGATCCCGATCATTTCAGTCCGCCAGTCTTTTGCAGCACGAAGTTCCGTGTGCGGTCGTCGATTGCGTTTCGCCATGTTCCCTTGAATTCCCTGCCGCATGAGGCGGCTTGCATGTCTCCCGACCAGACCGCGCTGATGCTGCGGCCATCGCGGGATTCGTCCAGTGTCAACAGGCCATCGTCCGCGATGTCGCCTGCAAGTTGTGCGCCCGTGTCGCCCTGGCCATCGCGCACGATGGTTCCGCGCACGCTGCCTGCGTAATCGGGGTGCGGTGCGAAAGTGACGCGAGCTGCACCGGGAACGCCGTCGAAGCGCGCTTCCCAGGTGCCATACAGCGCCTGCACGGGCAGTTCGTCCGCCGCTTCGGGGCAGCCCGGAGGCGCTGCGGGTCGTACCTTCGTTGCAGGCGTGGAGTCGATGGGCGCAGAAGACGGTGTCGCGCAGGCAGACAACAGCGCCGCGATGAACATGCCCGCCCACACTGCGCGTGGAGCGTCGATGACCGGCCACCTCATGGCGTCTGTGCGGCCGCCGCAGCTGCGCTGTCGGCTGCGCGCTGCATGAATTCGGCGCGGAGCGCCTTGAGCTTCTCGCGCGGGTCTTCCTTTGCCGTGCTGCGGTCGAGCCCCATCTCGGCGATGAAGCGGCTCGGCTGCGCTGCGACCATCTCGCGGCCCTTCTTGCGGCGCTTGGTCCAGCTCACGGCCAGGCTGCGCTGTGCGCGCGTGATGCCCACGTACATCAGGCGGCGCTCTTCCTGCAGCCGGGTCAGGATGTCATCGCTCACCTTTTCCTGCTTGCCGTTGTCGTCGTCCAGCTTGAAGGGGAGCAGCCCTTCGTTCACGCCGACCAGCATCACGTGCGGCCATTCGAGTCCCTTGGACGCGTGCAGCGTCGACAGCGTGACCACGTTCTGGTCTTGCTCACGCTCGCTGATGGTCGACAGCAGCGAGATCGTCTGTGCGACTTCCAGCAGGCTCTTGCGCTCGCTGCCGGTTAGCGCGCCGGAGGTGTCGTCGATCTCGCCGCCGGCGCGCTGCGACATCCAGTCGACGAACTCCAGCACGTTGGTCCAGCGCGAGGCCGCTGCGGCTTCGCTGTCCTCGCCGTCGTACAGGTGCTGCTCGTAGCCGATCTCCTTGAGCCAGTCGAGCATGAAGGCGCGCGAGTCTTCCGCGCCGATGGTCCGGCGCGCGCGGAACTCGAGGTCGTTGATGTAGCGGCCGAACTCGTGGATGCCTTCGAGCGCGCGCTTGGGCAGCACGCTCGGCAGCGACGAGCTGAACAGCGCCTCGAACAGGCTCAGCTTGTACTGGCTCGCGAAAGTACCGAGCGCGGCCAGCGTCGTGTGGCCGATGCCGCGCTTGGGCGTGGTGATGGCGCGCAGGAAGGCCGGGTCGTCGTCGTTGTTGACCCACAGCCGGAACCAGCCGCAGAGGTCCTTGATCTCGGCGCGATCGAAGAAGCTCTGGCCGCCCGACACCTTGTACGGAATCTGCGCCTTGCGCAGCGCCTGCTCGAACACGCGCGCCTGGTGATTGGCGCGGTAGAGGATCGCGAAATCGCGGAATTCCTTGTGCTGGTCGCCCTGCGTGACGATGCCGCCGGCACGCAGGCTCACGATGCGCGCGGCGGCGCGCTCGGCCTCGTGGGCCTCGTTGTCGGCGTCGACGATGCGCACCGGCTCGCCTTCGCCCAGTTCGGAGAACAGCGTCTTCGGAAACAGCTTCGGGTTCGGCCCGATCACGTTGTTGGCCGCGCGCAGGATGGCGCTGGTGGAGCGGTAGTTCTGCTCCAGCTTGACGACCTTCAGGTTCGGATAGTCGACCGGCAGCTTGCGCAAGTTGTCCAGCGTGGCGCCGCGCCAGCCGTAGATCGACTGGTCGTCATCGCCCACCGCGGTGAAGCGGCCGCGCTCGCCGACCAGCGCTTTCAGCACCTCGTACTGCGTGGCGTTGGTGTCCTGGTATTCGTCGACCAGCACGTGGCCGAGCGCCTCCTGCCACTTTGCCCGCACCGAATCATGCTGCTGCAGCAGCTTGAGCGGCATGCCGATCAGGTCGTCGAAGTCGACGCTCTGGTAAGCCGACAGGCGCTCTTCATAGCGCGCCATGATGCGTGCGGTGATGCGCTCGTTGTCGTCTTCCGCCAGCGCTTCGGCCTGGGCCGCATTCAGGCCCATGTTCTTCCACTTGCTGATGGTCCACTGCCAGATGCGAGCGGTGGCCGCGTCGGTGGTGCCGCCGGCGTCCTTCAGGATCCGGGTGACGTCGTCGCTGTCGAGGATGCTGAAGGCCGGCTTCAGACCGAGCACCGCGCCGTCTTCGCGCATCATGCGCACGCCCAGCGCGTGGAAGGTGCAAACCACCACCTGCTTGGCTTCGCGCCCGATCAGCCCCTTGGCACGTTCGCGCATTTCCGCGGCTGCCTTGTTCGTGAAGGTGATGGCGGCGATGCGCTTCGGTGCCATGCCCGACTGGATCAGCCGTGCGATCTTGTGGGTGATCACGCGCGTCTTGCCCGAACCGGCACCCGCCAGCACGAGGCAGGGCCCATGCAGGTAGTTGACGGCTTCCTGTTGGGCGAGATTCAGGCCGGAAGACATGGCATTCGGGAGTGGATCGGCAGCAAGAAGGGGCGACGCGGGCCGCGGCGGATCGAGGAAGCGCGCAATGATACCGGGCCGCCTCCAGGCGCTTTCAGCATGCTGTGAGATACCCAAGCCCCGGCGCCGGAGCGCGCCAATCGCGACAATCGCCGCCGTGCTCCAGATCCTCGCCGTCACCCTGCCGTTCTTCGCCCTGATCGCCGCGGGCTACCTCGCCGCCCGCCGCCGGGTGCTCCCGCTGGAAGCGATCCCTGGGCTCAACATCTTCGTTCTGTACTTCGCGCTGCCCTGCATGCTGTACCGCTTCGGTGCCGGCACGCCGCTGGCGCAGCTGTTCGACGGCACGGTCGGGCTGATCTGGGCGCTCAGTGCGCTGTGTCTGGTCGGCGTGGTGGTGGCCTTCACCCGCCGTGGACGCATCGGCTGGAACGACGCGGCCTTTGGCGCTCTGGTTGCGGCCTTTCCCAATACCGGCTTCATGGGCGTGCCGCTGCTCGCGGCGGTGCTGGGGCCGCAGGCGGTTGGGCCGGTGATCCTCACGATCCTCTTCGACATGGTGCTCACCTCGTCGGTGTGCATCGCACTGTCGCGGCTGGACGATGCGGGCGGTGGTGGCGCATCGCGCGCGGTGCGTCAGGCGCTGCGCGGCGTGGTGCTGAATCCGCTGCCCTGGGCAATGTTGCTGGGCGCGCTGGCTTCTTATTTTCAGTACCGGTTGCCCGCGCCGATCGAACGGACCATCGGCATGCTGGCGGATGCGGCCTCACCGGCCGCCCTCTTCACCATCGGCGCAGTGTTGGCCCGCTCGGCGCTGCATGCGCGGGAGCTCAAGCGCAGCGCGCCTTTTGGTGAGATATGGGTCGCGGTGGCGGCCAAGCTGGTACTGCATCCGGCGCTGGTCTTCGGGCTTGGACTGGCCGCGCTTGCGCTGGGCCTGCCGTTGAGCATGTCCGCGCTGGTGACCATCGTTCTGGTCGCTGCGCTGCCGAGTGCCAGCAACGTGTCGATGCTGGCGGAGCGCTTCGGCGCCGACAACGGCCGCATCGCACGCATCATCCTTTGGACGACGGTGGGTGCGTTCTTCACCTTTCCGCTGTTGACTGCCTTGCTGCATTGAGCCGCCCATCGCGGGCGGGCGCGAGCTTCCTTGCACCTAGGGCGTCAGAACGCCCAGCTTGTAAGGGTCGGCATCCGTCAGGATTTCGCAGCGCGACAGGTCGCGTCCCTGGGTGCCGTCGCAGTAATACGCGTTGTAGACCCGGCCGAACAGTGTCGGCAGCGAGGTGAACAGAACACCCTGTTCGGCTTGCCACAGATCTTTCTGGGGTCCGGCGGGTGGCGCTGGAGCGGGTCCGCCGGGGTTGAATTCGGCCAGTGTCTTTTGCCCGCCGTCGTCCCGCCAGCGGGTTCCGAGTTCTTCCGGCCGGGGGCGGGTCGGCACCGGTATCAGCAGCCCATTGACTTGTGCACCACGGCCAAATCGCCGGTCCTTGCCCGCCAGGAAGGCATAGGCGCAGGCCGCATGGCATTGACCGGTGACTTCCGTCTGCACGCCACTCGAATGGATTGCCGCCGCATAGGTTTCCGCCGCTGCAAGCGTGCCGCCGAACGAATCGTGAAACCGCACGACGCGAACCTTGCCCGACGTCAATTGCGCAGCGAATGCATCCGCGGCGCTCCCGTCCAGCGTGCCTGAGACCACAAGCCGGTCGCCATCCAATTCGAGTTCGGCAGCCGGCGCGCTTCCTGCCGCGAACGTCAGCATGCAAACGCACAGGATTCGGTAGAACGCATTCACGGGAAAAAACTCCGCAGCGGAGCCTGGGGCGGAGGCTCAATAGGTCGAGCTTCGCTGCGCGACGCGCTTGGCGTCAACAGCTGTTTCAGAATATTTCCTACAAGATGCCATTGAAACACGGGCGACATTTCAGCTGTACTACGTTCGTACAATTTTCATTTACATTGTTTTACTGCAATCTGCTTGATCAGCATTTTGCATCGAGGAGCACGATGACCAATTTGATTCGCCTCCTGCTTGGAGCGGCCTGGCTGGCGGGTCTGGGCTGGCTTTGGCACGCAGACTTGCTACGACCAACGAGCGCGCTGCTTGCCGGCGCAGCGGGCATGGTTCTGATCGCGTGGCCTGGCGGGGCCGCTAGGCGTCGTCGCAGCGCCTTGCAGTACGTCGAAATGAGCAAGCAGCCTTTGGGCCTTCCCTGATACTTTCGTTATTCTCGCGTCAGCCGACGGACGACGCAGGGCCAATTCAAGGCGTGCCGCTTTGCATCCGTTTGAATTCTTTCTGCTTCATCGCTAGATAGTCGGCGCGATCGATTTCATGCAGTTGCGGCGCATAGCGCTCGGTGGCATCGAACCATGCTGCAAGCCGCTGGTCGAGTTGCGGCGCACCGGGCGCATCCAGGTACGCATCGATCGCCAAGTAGTAGCGCATGGTGTTGCGCTCCACCACGCCCCTGACGCCCCCGACATATCCGGGTTTTCCGTCGTCTGATTTGCTGGTGGTGGTAAAGCCGACCTTGTCGCTGCCCAGCGTCGCCAGGTACCCCTTCATCGCCAGCCGCGCTGCGGTCCCGTAGGCGTATGAATAGCCGAGGTGGATGAAGGTGCGGCCACCATCGATCGGCACCCCCTCCAGCACGATCCGGTAGTTGCGCGTCGACAGCGGACCCTGATCGGCGTCCAGCCGCACGTCGAGGTAGTTGGCGGCAGCCGTGCCGGCATGGAAGGCGAAGTCGATGCGCTGCGCGTCCGCTACCGGCTGATCGAACTTTCGTCCGACGGCCACGGCCAGGCCACTTGCATTGCCGCTGTCGTGCACTGCGCAGTGCTTGGTGTTCAAGTGCAGCATCAGCACTTCGCACCATGCGTCGGGCCGCTTCAGCGCGCGGTCGACATCGACGTACGGGTGGTCGATCACTGCATAGATATTGCCGCTCAGCTGGCTCGATGCCTCCGCCGATTCGAGCACCAGTTTGCGGCCGAAGGCATTGCGTTCGAGTTGCGGGCCGAGCGTCGCGTATTTGGTAAGCAGCGCGGCAGGGCCGTCGCTCGACTGCGCGGTGGCAAGGAGCGGCGCCAGCGCAGCGGCGAGCAGCACAAGGCCGCGTGTGAATAGAGCAAGGGAATATGTCATGGTCAATCCACGCTAGAGATGCGACGCGCCGACCGTGCAGGACAGCCGCCTCAGATGCTGTGCGGGTCGACGTCGATCAGCCAGCGGATCACGCCCTTGCCCTCAGGCTCGCGCCGCAGTGCATGCAGCAACGGCTGCCACTGCGCAAGCAATTGCTGCAGCGCAGCCCGCGACGGGCTTTCGATCAGCATCTGCGCGCGTTCGACGTTCGCCACGCGCTGGATCGCCAGCGGCACCGCGGGGTAGCGCGTCACGCGATCGGCGCCCGGCAGCGCCGCCGCCCGCTGGTCGGCTGCATTCAGGAAGGCTTGCGCGGCCTCCTGGGTGCGGGCGTCGGCGCGCAGCAATGCCTGGAAGGCGAAGGGCGGCATGCCTGCCGCACGCCTGTCCGTCAGTTCCTGCGCGGCAAAAGCCGTGTAGTCGTGTCGTCGTAGCGCGGCGAACAGTGGGTGCTGCGGATGGTGCGTCTGGAGCCACATCTCGGCCGTCGTGCCCTGCGCCGCCAAGTACGCCGCGTCGCGTCCGGCACGTCCGGCCGATTGCATCAGCAGGCTGAACAGCCGCTCCGGCGCACGGAAGTCGCTGGAAAAAAGCGCGCCGTCCGGATTGATCGCCGCCACCAAGGTGATGCGCCGGAAATCGTGGCCCTTGGCGATCATCTGCGTGCCGACCAGCACATCGACGTCACCGGCATGTACGGCGGCCAACTGCGATTGCAGTGCGCCTTGTGCGCGCGTGCTGTCGGCGTCGATCCGTGCCACACGCACCGCGCTGCCGTCGGGCCGCGTGACGCCGGCGAACAATTCGCCGAGGTGCTCCTCGAGCCGCTCGGTGCCGCGGCCGACGGGTGCGATGTCCAGGTTGCCGCAGGCCGGACAGGCGCGCGGCACGCGTTCCGCGAAACCGCAGTGGTGGCAGCGCAGCGTGCGATCGATCTTGTGGAACACGCGGTAGGCGCTGCAATGCGGGCATTCGCTTTTCCAGCCGCAGTCGCCGCACGCCAGCACCGGTGCATAGCCGCGCCGGTTCAGGAAGACCATGCTCTGTTCACCGCGCGCGATGCGCTGGCCGATCGCGTCGAGCAGCGCGCCCGAGAGCACGGTGCGCGATGGCTGCAGGTTCATGTCGACCGTGCGCACCGTCGGCAATGCGCCGGCGCCGACGCGGCTCGGCATCGCCAGGCGCTGGTAGTTGCCGCCCGGGTCGCCGCCTTCGGCCGGCCGACTGCGGTACCAGCTCTCGAGCGATGGCGTGGCAGAACCGAGGATGACCTTGGCGCCTTCGCGCCGGCCGCGCCACACCGCGAGGTCGCGGGCCGAATAGCGCGCGCCTTCCTGCTGCTTGTAGCTCGGATCGTGCTCTTCGTCGACGACGATCAGCCGGAGCGACGGGATCGATGCGAACACCGCCATCCGGGTGCCCAGCACGATGCGCGCGGCGCCGCTGTGGGCGGCCAGCCAGCTGGCGAGCCGCTGCGGGTTGGTCATGCCGCTGTGCAGCGACACCACGGCGCCGACACCGAAGTCGGACTCGAAACGCGCGCGGAACCTCGCTTCGAGCTGCGGCGTGAGGTTGATCTCGGGCACCATGACCATTGCCTGGGCGGACGGATCGCGCGCCAGCAGTTCGGCCACGCAGCGCAGGTAGATCTCTGTCTTGCCGCTTCCGGTGCTGCCGAACAGCAGGAAGGGGCCGGCCGCCGCGTCGATGGAGGCCATCGCATGCGTCTGCTCTGGCGTGAGTTCGGGCGTCGCCCCGTGTTCCGGTGCTTCAGCCGTGGCCTCAGGCGCGGCGCCGCCCGCTGCCGCCGACTTTCGCTTCAAGCGTCGCGCGAGCTGCACGCCGGTCAGGTCACGCAATTGAGGCGGTAGCGCCGACAGCGCGATCTCGCCCAGCGAACGCTGGTAGTAGCGCGCCGCAAACGCGACCAGTTCGCGCCAGGCATCGCCCAGCGGCGCCAGCGCATCGAGCGCCGCGCCGATCGGCTTGAGCGCGAGCCCATCCGGCGCAGTTTCTTCCGCCGCAGCGTCGTTTTCGCTCCGCCAGACCACGCCAAGGACTTCGCGCCGGCCCAGCGGCACGCGCACCAGCGTACCCGCCGGCAGCGCAGCGTCGTGGCGATAACTCAGCAGATCACCGAGCGCGCTGTGCGCCGGCGTGTGCACGGCCACGTCCACACGCCAGTTCATGAGAGGTCACCCTTTTCGGGGATTCTTAAGGCAACTTGGAGCAAGGGAACTTAAGTCGTTGATTTGCTTGCGATTTGCACGTCATCCAGAGTTTCTGTGGATAACTTTGTTGATATCCGGGCTGGACGCCCCGGAAGGCCTTTCAAATCAAGGCTCGCGTCAGATTGCCCGGAAAAAAAGCACTGTTCGATTTCTATATGAATCAACAACTTAGCGACGCTATCGCTTTAGGAGCGGCAGACTGTTCCACCTGGCTATTTTTCTGCACCGCAACAAGGATTTTGTGCATAAGTCAGCCTGCACAGCCCACTTTTGACTTGACAAACGAGAAAGCGGCCGTTCTCGCGAGCCTCCGCCACCCTCCCGCGGCTGTGTTGCCAACCTTCCGCTTGCAGGCTGACAGTTCAACTCCGCATCGCGCGCGACTGCGCATGCACTGCTCTGACCAGTGCCGCCACATGGTCCGGCGGCGTGAACTGGCTGATGCCATGACCAAGATTGAAGATGTGCGTCGCTCCGGTCGTGCCGCGGTCGGTGTGCGGCCGGCCAAAGCTTTGCAGCACCTTTCCGACTTCGGCTTCGATGCGATCGGGCGGCGCGAACAGCACGTTCGGATCGATGTTGCCCTGCAACGCCTTGGCCTGCGCGCCTTCGCCGACGCGCGCGCGCGCATCCGCCAGGTTCACGGTCCAGTCGAGGCCGAGCACTTCGCAGTCGAGAGCGCGCATCGCGTCGAGCCAGAGTCCGCCGCCCTTGGTGAAGACGATGCGTGGCACCGGCTGGCCGTCCGAACCGTCGCGCTTCAATTGCGACAGCACGCGCGCGGTGTAGGCCAGGCTGAATTCCTGGAACGCGCCGTCGGCCAGCACGCCGCCCCAGCTGTCGAAGATCATCACGGCTTGCGCGCCGGCGTCGACCTGCGCATTCAGGTACGCCGCGACCGTGTCGGCGTTGATCGCGAGCAGTCGGTGCATCAGGTCGGGCCGGCTGTACATCAGCGACTTCACCAGCCGGTAATCGCTCGAACCGGCGCCTTCGACCATGTAGCAGGCCAGCGTCCACGGACTGCCCGAGAAGCCGATCAGTGGCACGCGGCCGTCGAGCGCACGCCGGATCGATGACACGGCGTCGAACACGTAGCGCAGCTTGTCCATGTCGGGGATTTCGAGCGCCGTGATGGCGGCCTCGTCGCGCACCGGCCGGGCGAAGCGCGGCCCTTCACCGGCCTCGAACGACAGACCGAGGCCCATCGCGTCAGGCACCGTCAGGATGTCGGAAAACAGGATCGCGGCGTCCAGCGGAAAGCGTTCCAGCGGCTGCAGCGTGACCTCGGTGGCGTAGTCGACGTTGGTTGCCAGCCCCATGAAGCTGCCGGCCCTGGCGCGTGTCGCCACGTATTCCGGTAGGTACCGGCCGGCCTGGCGCATCAGCCAGACGGGGGTGTGATCGGTTGCCTGACGCCAGCAGGCGCGCAGGAATGTGTCGTTTTGCAGAGGAGCGAAGGCCATGCCGGATTGTCGCCTCCCTCTTCGGGGCGCGCCTTGACGGTCGTCTTCGCTAGCTCTTGTACTTGATCGAGCAGCCGTAAGCCTTGGTTGCCGCCATGCTCACCGGCTTGCCGCCGAAGACCTCGCTCAAGGCCTGCTTCACGTAGTTCGTCGCGCCTTTGATGTCGTCCGGCCGCGCCGACGGGATGCTGTCGATGCCGCCCGCATAGACCAGCACGCCCTTCGGATCGATGATGAACAGATGCGGCGTGGTGCGCGCGCCGTAGGCCTTGCCGATCATCCCGGTTTCGTCCATCAGGACGGCGGTCGGCGCCGCGGCTTGTTGCTGCATCCAGCCGTCGAGTGCAGCCGGTGGCAGGTAGTCGCTGGCGCCGCGTTCCGTCGAATTGACCGACAGCCAGACCGCGCCGAGCGCCGCCGCGGTTTTCTGAGTGGCCGGCATGTTGCCGCTGCCGTAATGCTTGCGCACGAAGGGGCAACCGGGGTTGGTCCATTCGAGGACCACGAATCGGCCGGCGAAGTCCGACAGCTTGTGCGCGTTGCCGCGGGTGTCGACGGCGACGAAATCGGGCGCCTTCTGGCCGACGGCCGGCGCGGCTTCGGCTGGCATGCCGGCCAGCAGCGTGGCGCCCAAGGCCACGGCGGCGGCCATCACGGCGCGGCGGGAGGCGCGCGACAGGGCGGCGCCAGCGTCGCGTGCGGCACGTGCGGAGCGCGATGCGGAAGAAGAGAAGGTGGACATGACCTGTTGAACTCCAGGTGACATAAAAACGAATGACGGCATCAGCTTAGGCCGCTTTTCTCACCTGACGGTGACAACCCGTATTCGTTCAGGGACATCTGCCAGGCCGTGCAGCCGAGAGGCCGACGTGCTTGGTTGGCCTGTGCTGGCCAGGCGCAAGCCCCGTCGCGCTACAGGGTTTCAGAGCGCCGCCAGCGCGCCCTTCAAGTCGTCCGTGCGCAGGATTTCCGTCAGCACCACAGGCGGCTTGCCCGGCGCCTGCAGCACGTACACCGGCACGCCGTTGCGACCGAGTGCGGCCAGCGCCTTCGTGATCCGCGGGTCCTGCCGCGTCCAGTCGGCGCGCAGCATCGCGACCTGCCGTGCGTCGAAGCCCGCCAGCACCGAGGAGTCGGACAGCGTGGTCTTCTTGTTGTACTGGCAGGTGACGCACCAGGCCGCCGTGAAATCGATGAACACCGGCCTGCCGGACGCATTCAGCTCGGCCACACGCTCGGGCGACCAGGCCTGCCAGCGATCGCCAACCGCGGCCACTGCGGGCTCGGCGGTGCGAAGCAGGTTGTGGCCGATGGCGCCTGCGAGCAATGCTGTGCCCGCGACCAGCACGCTCGCGATCACAACCCGTGTCCGACCGCGCAGCGTGAAGGCCCAGACCACAGCGGCCAGGCAGACCAGCAGCGCGAGCAGCGTGCCCGCACCGTCGACGCCACTTTGCTGGCCGAGTACCCAGACCAGCCAGGCGACCGTTGCGAACATCGGGAAAGCCATCAGGCGGCGCAGCGTGTCCATCCAGGCACCGGGTTTCGGCAGCAAACGCGCGACCGCCGGCACGAAACCGGCCGCCAGATACGGCAGCGCCAGCCCGAAGCCCAGCGCGGCGAAGAGCAACAGGGCTTCGGCTGCCGGCAGCCCGATCGCGAAACCGAGCGATGCGCCCATGAACGGCGCGGTGCACGGCGAAGCGATCACCACGGCGATCACGCCCGAGAGGAAGTCGTTGGCGATCGGATGCTTCATCTGCGCCGAGCACAGCGACGCCGGCGCCGCGATGCCGAACTCGAACATGCCGGCCAGGTTCAGGCCGATCAGCGTGAAGAGCGCCGCGAGCGCCGCCACCACGGCGGGCGACTGCAGCTGGAAGCCCCAGCCAAGCTGCGTGCCGGCCATGCGCAGCGCGAGCATCGCGCCGCCGAGCGCGAGAAACGCGGCCATCACACCGGCCGTGTACGCCAGCGCGGCGGTGCGGTGGCCTTTTCGGTCGCCCGCGTGGCGCGCAAAACCCAGCACCTTGATCGCGAGCACCGGGAACACGCAGGGCATGAGGTTCAGCAGCAGTCCACCGAGCAAGGCGCCCAGCAGGGCGGCGACGAAGGTGCCGGTCGGCTGCGGCAGCGGCGCCGAGGTGTTGGCGTCGAGCGCGGCTTGCAGGGCGGGCGACACGGTGGCTGGCGCGGCCGTCGCCGGCCAGGTGCCGCTGACCGGCGCCTCCGCGCGCCAGGCGAGCGGCTGGCCGGCGCGCCGGTCGCTCTCGGCCAGTGCGACCACGACTGGCATCACCGACGGGCTCGCGCTGCGCTGATCGGCCAGCGGCAGCGTCGCGGTCCAGCTCGCGCCTTGCCAGGACTGCGTCCAGTCCTTGCCCGACACCGCGCCGTTGTGGATGACGTCGCCGGTCTCGGGGAAGAATTCGAGCGTCTTGCCTTGTGCCGTCGCCGGCAGGCCGTCGAGCCGGACGCGGATCGCCTTGTCGGCGATCTCGACCGCACCGGGCTGAACGAGGGCCGCCGGCTGTGCCGCGCGCGCCGCGTCGAAATCGGCCTTGTGCAGCGCGGTCGAGCCCTGCAGCGGCAGCTTCAGCGCAAAGTCGCCCTCTTCGGGGATGCATTCTTGCCGGCAGACCAGCCAAGACGCCTTGAGCCGGATGTCCATCGAAGCCTCGCCGGTCAGCGAGGTGGCCGGCTTGAAGTCTGGCGCGATCTGCAGCGGCACCGGCAACAGCACGGTGCCCTCGTAGCCGTAGTTGGCCAGCGAGCCGATCGGGATCTTCTTCGGCGTCGGCCAGGCGATCTCGCCCGCATTCACGCCCGGCGGCAGCGTCCAGGCCAGTTCGGTCGGCAGGCCTGAGTCGCCGGCGTTCTTCCAGTAGGTGTGCCATTCCGGCTGATGCGTGATCTGCAGGCCGACCCACACCGGCGCACCTGGCGCGACGCCGTTGGGGGCATGCGCCACCAGTTCGGCTCGAACGTGCGAGGTCGTGACCACGCTGCCGGCGCGCGGCGCCAGCTGTGCCACCGCCGGCATCGCGAGCACGACGCCAGCCGCGAGAGTCGCAATGGTGGCCAGGTTCGCAACCCAGCGAAGCACTCGCGTTCCCAGCGCTTGCGTGCGCGTGCCGGCATGACCATGACCCATCGGTCGCTGGGGCCAGCGCCGGCCAGGCACCTGCACGATGTCGCTCAGCGGCTTGTCGTTTGCGTCCGGTGCGTCTTGTGCGTCCTGCTCGTGGGTCATGCTGCCGATGGTAGCGGCGCGATCGCCATGGGGCGCGCTCACGCCGGAAAGCGCCCACAGCCGACAGGCATGACCGGTCGTGTGCTGCATGCTGAGCCCCGCCACTGGCAGCCTCGGCCCGTGGCCTGCATTCCCTCCAGGAGACCCCAATGAAGTTCCCCTACCGCACCGCCGGAATTGCCATGCTCCCGCTCGCCGCGTTGCTGCTCGTTGCTTGCGGCGAAACGGCCAAGTTGCCGTTCGAGGCCGGCGTCGGCCCGACGCCGCAGCTGCCGCCACCCAACAAGACGTTGATCCCCACGCTCAAGGTCGCCGAAGCCGTCGGCTGGACCGACACCGCCGGCCCGGTGGCGCCGAACGGCTTCAAAGTCACGGCGCTGGCACGTAACCTCGACCATCCGCGCTGGATCTACACGCTGCCCAACGGCGATGTGCTCGTCGCCGAGAGCAACAAGCCGCCGAAGCCGGAAGGCAGCCACGACGGCGGCAGCGGTCTGTTCGCACGCGCCAAACAGATGGTGCAGGGCATGGTCATGAAGCGCGCAGGCGCGCAGGCCGCCAGCGCCAACCGCATCACGCTGCTGCGCGATGTCGACGGCGACGGCACGGCCGAGACGCGCACCGTGTTCCTGAAAGGCCTGATGTCGCCGTACGGCATGACGCTGGTCGGCGGCGAACTCTTCATCGCCAATGCCGATGCGATCGTGAAGGTGCCCTACCAGGACGGGCAGACCGAAATCAGCGCTGCGCCAGTCAAGGTGACCGACCTGCCGGCGGGCATCAACCACCACTGGACCAAGAACATCATCGCCAATGGCGACGGCTCGAAGCTCTACGCCACGGTCGGCTCCAACAGCAACGTCGGCGAAAACGGCCTCGCGGCGGAAGAGGGCCGTGCCGCGATCTGGGAAGTCGACGTGAAGTCTGGCGAAAAGCGCCTGTTCGCCAGCGGCCTGCGCAACCCGAACGGCCTGGGCTGGGACCCGGACACGCAGGTGCTCTGGACCGTGGTGAACGAACGCGACGAAATCGGCAGCGACCTCGTGCCCGACTACCTGACCTCGGTCAAGGACGGCGCTTTCTACGGCTGGCCGTGGAGTTACTACGGCGGCCACGTCGACGCCCGCGTCGAACCGCAGCGGCCGGACCTGGTCGCCAAGGCGATCGCGCCGGACTACGCGCTGGGCACGCACGTGGCGCCGCTCGGCCTGGCTTTCTCGCATCCGCGCGGCATGCCGACGGAGTTCGCCAACGGCGTCTTCATCGGCGAGCATGGCTCGTGGAACCGCAAGCCGCCGTCGGGCTACAAGGTCGTGTTCGTGCCCTTCATCGCCGGTCGGCCGAGCGGGTCGCCTGTCGACTTCCTTACCGGCTTCCTGAACGCCGAAGGCAAGGCGCAAGGTCGGCCCGTCGGCGTCGCGCTCGACAAGGCAGGCGCTGTGCTGGTGGCGGACGATGTCGGCAACGCGATCTGGCGCGTCTCTCGCACCGGCGCCAACTAGCCGGCGGGGATCGCGGAAGGGTGTTCGGCCGCTCTAAGATCGCCGCCATGAGCACCAACTCCCGCCGCTTCTGGTCCGAACTCAGCACGCGCGATTTCGCTGCGCTCGACCCCGCGACGACCGTCGCGATTCTTCCGCTCGGCGCCACGGAACAGCACGGTCCGCACCTGCCACTGGGCGTCGACACCACGCTGGTCGACGGCATCGTCGCCGCCGCACTGCCGCTGATCCCGGCGGGCGTGCCCGCGCTGTTCCTTCCGACCCAGCAGATCGGTCTGAGCCCCGAGCATGCGAACTTTCCCGGCACGCTGACGCTGTCTTCTGAAACGCTGATCCGCCTTTGGCGCGAGATCGGCGCCGGCGTGGCGCGCGCCGGCGTGCGCAAGCTGGTGCTGTTCAATGCGCACGGCGGCCATGTGGGCGCGATGGACATCGTGGCGCGCGAACTGCGTGCAGCGCACGGGCTGATCGTCTACAGCGTCAGCTGGTTCAACCTGCCGCTCGGCGACGCGGGTGCGGACTTCAGCGCCGATGAGCACCGCTTCGGCGTGCATGCCGGCGAAATCGAAACGTCGATGATGTTGGCGCTCGCGCCCCAGCAGGTGACGATGGCTGCGGCGCGCGACTTCGGCTCGACCTCGCGTGCGCGCGCCGGCACCTATGCGCTGCTTGGCAATGGCCGCAGTGCCAAGCTGGGTTGGGCGATGGAAGACTACAACCCGGAAGGCGCATCCGGCAATGCCGCGGCGGCAACCGCTGAAAAGGGCGTGGCCGTCATCGATGCCGCCGCGCGCCAGCTGGCGCTGCTGCTCGCAGAGGTGTCGTTGCTGCCGCTGAGCACCATCGGCTCGCCCGCCGTCGCACCTTGATTCCTGTCAGCCTGCAATGACCGGGCCGGCCGGCGCAGCGCCGTCGACGCGGATCGAGCCGTCGGAGCGCTCGCAGGTGCCGATCAGCAGTCCGCTCGCGATGGCATGTTCGCGCAGCCGATCGATCACCTCGTCGCGACCCGGCGCGTCGGAGAACACCGGCGCCGCATCCAGCGCGAACAACTGAAACGCGTAGCGGTGCACGCCATGGCCGGGCGGCGGGTCGGGCGGCAGCCAGCCGGACTGAAGATAGGAGTTGAGCCCGGCATGCAATCCGATGCCGTCATGGTCCGTGCTGGCGAATGCGGCTTCGGCCAGTGCGCCATCGCCCGACGGCAATCCGACTGCGATCGCATGGACCAGCGGATTCGGCGTCGGCGAGTCGGCGTCTTCCACCATCAACACCAGCGTCACTGCCTCGGCCGGAATACCGGTCCATTGCAGCGGGGGTGAAACACCTTCGCCGTCGGCCGTGTATCGCGCCGGAATGGGCGCATGGTCGCCAAAAGCAAGGCTGCCTATCTGCAGCGTGCCCATGCCTTCGCGCAGGCCCAGCGTGTTGAAGACGATCTCGTCGAGGCCGGCGCGAACGCCCTGCAACGCGTGACCGATGGCATCGGGAAGTTTTTCGAGCATTCCGCCGGTATAGCCGCGCGGCGCCTTCGTGCATGTAGGACGCAGCAGGACAGCCAGCGGCGCTTCGGTGCCGCAGAATCCTCGATTGGTGTTTGACGTCGATGGTCCCTCTCCGCTGCTCTGCCGCCACCACTGCCTTTTCGAATCCGGTTTATTCAAAGACAACATGCCGCCAGCCACCGACTCCTCTTCTCCCGCTCACCAGCCGCGTGCCGCGACCGGCATCGACGGACTCGACAACGTGCTCGGTGGCGGCTTGCCGCGGGGGCATCTCTATCTGGTGGAAGGCACGCCGGGCGCCGGCAAGACCACGCTGGGCTTGCAGTTCCTGCTCGAGGGTCGGGCGCGCGGCGAGCGCGGCCTGTACGTCACGCTGTCCGAAACCGCGACCGAGCTCGGCATCGTTGCCGCCTCGCACGGCTGGTCGCTCGACGGCATCGAATTGTTCGAGCTGGTCAACGAAGAGGGCCTGAGCCCGTCGGCCGAGCAGTCCATCCTGTATCCCGCAGAAGTCGAACTCGGCGAGACCACGCGGGGCGTGATGACCGCGGTGGAGCGGCTGTCGCCAAGCCGGCTGGTGTTCGACAGCCTCTCCGAGATGCGGCTTCTCGCGCAGGATCCGTTGCGCTACCGGCGCCAGATACTTGCGCTCAAACACTTCTTCGCGTCGCGCGACTGCACCGTGCTGATGCTCGACGACATGAGTTCGGCCGGCGGCGACCTGCAACTGCACAGTATTGCCCACGGCGTGCTCGGCCTCGATCAGGCGACCGGCGACTACGGCCCGGTCCGGCGCCATCTGCGCATCGTGAAGATGCGCGGCGTGCGCTACCGGGGCGGCGAGCACGACGTGAACCTCGACACCGGCGGCCTGCAGGTCTTTCCCCGGCTGATCGCGGCCGAACACCGAACCGAATTCGAATCGACATCGACCTCCACCGGCACGCAGCAGCTCGACACGCTGCTCGGTGGCGGCCTCGCACGCGGCAGCAACACGCTGTTCATCGGCCCGTCGGGTGTCGGCAAGACGACCACTGCGATCTCCGCGGTCGTTGCAGCACTGAAGCGCGGCGAGAAGGCTTCTTACTACCTGTTCGACGAAGGGCTCGGTACGTTGCTGCACCGCTGTTCGGCGCTCGGCCTGCCGCTGCAGCCTTACATCGACAGCGGACAGCTCGAAGTGTTGCCGCTCGACCCGGCGGAGGTGTCGCCCGGCCAGTTCTCGAACATGGTGCGTCGCGCGGTGCAGCAACGTGGCGCGGGCGTGATCGTGATCGACAGCCTGAATGCCTACCTGCAAGCCATGCCGGGCGCGAAGTTCCTGTTGTTGCAGATGCATGAACTGCTCAACTTCCTGAACCAGCAGGGCGTGGTCACGCTGCTGGTGCTCGGTCAGCACGGGATCATCGGCGACGTGCGCAGCGATCTCGATCTGAGCTACCTGTCCGACGCGATCGTGCTGTTCCGCTTCTTCGAAGCGCGAGGCCAGTTGCGCAAGGCAGTGTCGGTGGTCAAGAGCCGTACCAGCCAGCACGAGCTGAGCATTCGCGAGTTCAGGCTCGGCCCGGCCGGCGTGGAAGTCGGGCCCGCACTGACCGACTTCGAGGGTGTGCTGAGTGGTGTCCCACGCTATGCGGGTGGAATCGCATTGCTGGGCGACAAGGTTTGACGGTGGAGCGCCGAGTCCTGATTCATGCGCCTCGCGGGCGCGATGCGGCAGTGGTCCAGCGCGTGCTGCAGGACATGGACCTGCGCACCGTGGTCTGCGATTCTTCAGAGCAGTTGCTGAGCGAACTCGGCGAGGGCGCAGCCGCGGCGATCCTTACAGAGGAATCGCTGCTCCAGTTGCCCGAAGCGCCGCTGCGCGCCTGGTTGATGGCACAGCCCAGCTGGTCGGATTTCCCCTTCATCGTGCTGGCCTCCCGAGACAACGGCGGGCGCTCGCGCAAATCGCTTGCGGTGCTTCAGACGCTGGGCAATGTGTTCGTGCTCGAGCGGCCGGTGCATACCGAAACGCTGGCGCGTGCAGCCGATGCTGCGGTACGCGCGCGACGCCGCCAGTACGCGACACGGCTGCATCTGGGCCAATTGGAAGACACCCGCGCCGAGGTCGAGCGATTGAACGGCGAGCTGGAACAGCGCATCGGCGCCCGCACGCGCGAACTGGCCGGTGCCAACGATCGGCTGATGGCCGAGATCGCCGAACGCGAGCGCGCACAGGCTGCTCTCATCCAGGTGCAGAAGATGGAGGCGATCGGCCGGCTGACTGGCGGCATTGCCCACGATTTCAACAACCTGCTGCACGTGATCAACATGAACCTCGATCTGGTCGCGCGGGTGGCGCGCGACGAGAAAGTGCTGGGCATCGCCTCGCGTGCCAAGGGCGCGGTCGGTCGCGGCGCCAAGTTGACCGGGCAATTGCTGTCGTTCGCGCGCAACCAGTCGCTACTGCCGCGGCTGACCGACATCCACGCGCTGCTGGAAGGGATGCGGGAGCTGATCGTCGTCTCGGCTGGCCCGTCGATCCAGGTCGAACTGGCGTTTTGCGGCGAACCGGCGTGGGCTGTTCTCGATGCGAACCAGCTAGAGATGGCGGTGCTGAACCTCGCCGTGAACGCGCGCGACGCGATGCCTTCCGGCGGCACGCTGACCATCTCGACCGACGTCGCTGCCGAAACCGGTGGCGAGTTGCCGGCCGGCGACTACGTCACGGTGTCGGTCGCAGACACCGGCGTGGGCATTGCGCCGCATCTCGTCACCAAGGTGTTCGATCCCTTCTTCACGACCAAGCCGGTCGGTAGCGGCACCGGTCTCGGGCTGAGCCAGGTCTACGGCTTTGCACGGCAGTCCGGCGGACTGGCCCGCCTGCGCAGCGAGGAGGGCAGCGGCACGTCGGTGGCGATGAGCTTCCCGGTGTCGCTGCAGCGTGCCGAGGCCGTGGCCGAGGTGGCTGCCCTGCCCACCGACCGTGGCGCACAGCGACAGCGGGTGCTGGTGATCGAGGACGACGCCGAAGTCCGACGCGCCATCGTCGAAAGCCTCTCGATGCTCGGCTATGTCGTGAGCGAAGCAGCCGATGGCGCCAGCGGACTGGCAGCGCTGGCGGCTGCGCCGCAGGACCTGTTGATGGTCGACTATGCGATGCCAGGCCTGAATGGCGCAGAGGTGATCGCCAGGGCACGCGAGATGGTGGGCGACATCCCGGTGATCCTCGCCACCGGCTACGCCGA
>JAZKDL010000130.1:0-1910 GCA_040387575.1 Pseudomonadota bacterium | reverse complement strand
TGGCCGCTTCGCGGCTGCTGCGGGTGTGCGTGGCGCGCGGCAGCATGCCGTATTCAGCGGTGACCCAGCCTTCGCCGCTGCCCTTCTTGTGCGGCGGCACCTTTTCTTCGACCGACGCGGTGCAGAGCACGCGGGTCTGGCCGAACTCGATGAGCACCGAGCCTTCGGCATGGATGGTGAAACCGCGGGTGATGCGCACGGTGCGCAACTGGTCGACGGCGCGGTCGCCGCTTCGAATGAAAGCTGTCATGAAAAAGAAGATGAATGGTTGAATGAATTCAGGCCCGGCGTGCGGCCGACTGGCGGATGGCATCGTTGATCTCGGCGATCGACCGATCGATGGCCTGCTCGTCGAGATCGGCGCGATCGCCGTCGGTCGGCATGCCGGTCTGGATGGTGGAGGCGAACACGCCTTCGCTGATCGAATCGGTCGAGACGGCGCGGCGATTGTCCACCGCGTCGGGCTGCTCCCATTCGAGCGCGATCAGCGTGACATTGTCGGACCGGCCGCCACCCTTGCGCAGCGCCATTTCGGCCAGCTCTGGCACCACGTCCGATACCGGTCGTCCCGAAGCCAGCATGCGCACCATCAATGCGTCGTCGAGCATGCCCCAGAGTCCGTCCGAGCACAGCAGCAGGCGATCGCCGCACTGCAGCCGCATCGGAGGTGAGAGCTCGAACTGCGGCGGCACCGACGAGCCCAGGCAGGTCAGCAGCAGATTGCGATTGACCGCCTCGCCCGCAGCACGGCCATGCGGCCGCTCGACCGGCGAATGGTCGATCGTGCGCGTCAGCAGCTTGCCGCCGCGCACCAGGTAGAGCCGCGAATCGCCGCAATGCACCCAGCTGACCGCCTGCTCCTGCAGCACCGCCGCAACGATGGTGGTGCGCGGCGTGTCGAACATCGCCTTGCGCTGCGCATAGCGAAGGATCTGTCGATGCGCGGCCAGCACGGCACTCGAAAGAAAAGCCAGCGGGTCATTCAGCGCCGGCTGTGCATCGCGCTGATGGAGCGCCGCAATGGTCTGCAGCGCCAGTTGCGCCGCGACCTCGCCTTCCGGATGCCCACCCATGCCGTCGGCCAGCACGAGAAGCGCCGAGTCCCGCGTGTAGCAGTAGCCCATGCGGTCTTCGTTCTTGGCGCGGCCACCTCGGCGGCTGACCTGGAACACGGAGAACTTCATGTCGCGCTCACGGCATCAGATGGCGCGCGAGGTCGTAACGACAGGCTTCGGCAGCAGCTTGCGCTCGCTCGAGCGGATGTTGTCGATCGACAGCCGCATTTTCTCGCCGACCGACAGCTTGGTGTAGCGCCGCTCGCCTTCACGGCCGAGCTCTTTCTGCAGCGCGAACACCGACTGCGGACGCGACAGCGGATCGAGCGCCATGCACCACTCGACGATCTCTATCAGATCGTCCGAGTACACGCCGCGCAGCCGGGAGAGCGACAGGGCGAGCCGGTCCTTCTCGAGGCGCTGCGGTGCGTCAGCCGCCGGATGGCCAAGCATGCAGGCATAGATGCAGGCGCCGATCGCGTAGATGTCGGTCCATGGACCCATCGACGAATCGCGCCGATACATCTCGGGCGCGGCGAAACCGGGCGTGTACATCGGGCGCACGAAGTTGCCCTGCTTGGAAAGCACCTCGCGCGCCGCGCCGAAGTCGATCAGCACGGCCCGGTCGTCGTCGGTCACGAAGATGTTCGCCGGCTTGATGTCCAGGTGCAGCATCTTGTGCTGATGAACGATCCGCAGGCCGCGCAGGATCTCGTCGAACAGCGAACGGATGGTCGACTCGCGAAACACTTTCGGCTTCTTGAGATCGCGCGCGGTCATGATGAAGTCCTGCAGCGTGGCGCCCTCCAGATAGTTCATCACCATGTAGACGGTTTCGTTCTCGCGGAAGAAATT
>JAZKDL010000129.1:0-7760 GCA_040387575.1 Pseudomonadota bacterium | reverse complement strand
TCGAGAAGATCGACCGCGTCTGGAGCGAGGTCACCAACGTGCTGGCCGACACCATTCCGGGCATCCGCGTGGTCAAGGCCTTCGCGCAGGAGAAGCGCGAAGCCGACCGCTTCCACGCCGCCAACGCCTACAACCTGCAGGTCAACGACAAGCTCAACAAGACCTGGTCGCTGTTCACGCCCAGCGTGTCGCTGCTGACCGAGATCGGCCTGCTCGTGGTGTGGGGCTTCGGCATCTGGCAGGTGGCGCGCGGCAGCATCACGGTCGGTGTGCTGACGGCCTTCATCGCCTACATCGGCCGCTTCTACACGCGGCTCGATTCGATGAGCCGGATCGTCTCCGTCACGCAGAAAGCGGCTGCCGGCGCGAAGCGGATCTTCGACATCCTCGACCACGTGAGCAACGTGCCCGAGCCCGCGAACCCGGTGAAGGTGGACCGGATCAGCGGCCGCATCGAGATGCGCGGCGTGGGCTTTCGCTACGGTTCGCGTGCGGTGATCCGCGATCTCGGCCTGGCGATCGAACCGGGCGAGATGATCGGCCTGGTCGGCCACAGCGGTTCCGGCAAGAGCACGCTGGTCAACCTGATCTGCCGCTTCTACGACGTGACGGACGGATCCATCGCGGTCGACGGCATCGACATCCGGCGCTTCGCCGTGGCCGACTACCGGCGCCATGTCGGGCTGGTGCTGCAGGAGCCTTTCCTGTTCTTTGGCACGATCGCGCAGAACATCGCCTACGGCAAGCCCGAAGCGACGCGCGAGGAAGTCGTCGCCGCTGCGCGCGCCGCGCATGCGCACGACTTCATCCTGCGGTTGCCGCATGGCTACGACTCGCTGGTCGGCGAGCGCGGCCAGGGCTTGTCGGGCGGCGAGCGCCAGCGCATCAGCATCGCGCGGGCGCTGTTGATCGACCCGCGCATCCTGATCCTCGACGAGGCGACATCGGCGGTCGACACCGAGACCGAGAAGGAGATCCAGAAGGCGCTCGACAACCTGGTGAAAGGCCGCACGACCATCGCCATCGCGCACCGGCTGTCGACGCTGCGCAAGGCCGACCGGCTGGTGGTGATGGACCGGGGCGAGGTGGTCGAGGTCGGCCCGCACGACGCGCTGATGGCGCAGCAGGGCGCCTACTGGCGGCTGTACCAGGCGCAGTTGCGCACGGCCGATGATGACGCGAGCGAGGGCGCGGTCGACGAGCGCGCGGGCGTCGCCGTTGCAACGGCCGCCGCGCTGTCGGGCCATGCGGCCCATCCGGCGGGAGAAGCGTGATGACGTTGGACTTTCAACTCGAGCGCGATGCCTTCGGGCGTCTCGTGCTGATCGATGCGCAGGGCGAGCGCCATGAGGGCGTGGTGCCGGTGCGGGCCTTTCCGCTGACCGCGCCGTCGGACGGGCTGTCGCTGGTCGGCAGCGATGGGCGAGAGCGTGTCTGGATCGACCGCATGGCGCAGTTGCCGCCCGTGGTGCGCGAACTGCTCGACGCCGAACTGGCGGTGCGCGACTTCGCGCCGACCTTGCTTCGCCTGCACAAGGTGTCGAGCTTCGGCGTGCCGAGCACCTGGACCGTGAGCACCGACCGCGGCGACACGCAGTTCGTGCTGAAGGCCGAAGAAGACATCCGTCGGCTGGCTGGCGGAGCGCTGCTGATCGCCAGTGCGAGCGGCGTGCAGTTCCGCATTCCCGATGCGAAGGCGCTGGACCGCGCTTCGCGCAAGCTGCTGGAGCGCTTTCTCTAGCGCCTCTGCGTCTTTAGCGCGCCGCGAACCAGCGCAGCGCCGCCGTGCCGCCCGCCGACGCCAGCCCGCTCGCGAAGGTCCCCCACGCCATGTCGATGAAGCTCAGGCCGATCGGCCAGTTGCGCACCACGGCCGAGTTGGTCAGGTCGTAGGTGCCATAGGCGAACAGGCCGAACAGTGCACCGACCAGGGCACCACGCCACACGCTGTCGGCCTCGACGCCGGGCAGCACGGCGAAGAACACCAGGCCGATCGGGTAAAGCAGGTAGAACGCCGCCGCGAAGCCGAGCCGCGGCGGCGACGCCATCAGATCGCCCATGCCCTGCTGGTATAGGTTCTTGGCGATCACGCCGAGCCAGAGCCCGTCGATCACCAGCATCACGATGAAGGTAGCGGCCCAGGCCACGAGGTGTTTGGTCGTCATGCGGCGCATCCTAGCCGTGGGTCGGCCGCATGCTGCGAAACTTGCGCGCTTGTCCGACAGGAGATTTCCAATGCACACCACCGCCCTCGTCCTCTTCTCCGGCGGCCAGGATTCCACCACCTGCCTGGCCGACGCACTCAGCCGCTACGAGCGCGTCGAGACGCTCGGCTTCGAGTACGGCCAGCGCCACCGCATCGAGATGGACGTGCGCCAGACCGTGCGCGAGCAGTTGTGCGAGCGCTTCCCCGCCTGGGCGCCGAGGCTGGGCGACGACCATCTGCTGAACGTCGATTCGCTCTCGCAGATCGGTGGCTCGTCATTGACCGACGAGGTCGCTTTCGCGATGCAGGCCGACGGGCTTCCCAACACCTTCGTCCCAGGCCGCAACCTGCTGTTCCTCACGCTGGCTGGCGCACTGGCCTATCGCCGCGGCCTGCAGGTCGTCGTGACCGGTGTCTGTGAAACCGACTACTCCGGCTACCCCGATTGCCGCGACGACACGATGAAGGCGATGCAACTCGCGCTGTCGCTCGGCCTGGACCGGCGGCTGGTCATCGAGACGCCGCTGATGTGGATCGACAAGGCGGCCACCTGGGCGATGGCGCATCGGCTCGGCGGCGACGCGCTGGTCGACCTGATCGTCGAGCACACCCACACCTGCTACCAGGGCGACCGGACGCACCGGCATGCCTGGGGTTACGGCTGCGGCAGCTGCCCGGCCTGTGTGCTGCGGCAGAAGGGCTGGGAGCAGTACCGAAACCAGGACCCAGACCGCGGCGCATGAGATGGCGCTGCGGCGGCCGCGCCAGGCTCAGGTCGCTCAGGTCGCCTCGACCGTGTAGCGCGCCGCCGCGCCGTCGCTGGTCGGCACCAGCGTCCAGCGCCGATCGTGGAAGGCACCGACCGATGGCCGATGCGCGATCGACACCAGCGCGCCGCCTTTCGCCTTGACGTTGGCCGCAAGCCGTTCGTACAGCGTCTCTTCGGCCTTCGGGTCGAGCGCGCTGGTGGCCTCGTCGGCGAAGAGCCACGTCGGCTGGCGCAGCAGCACCCGCGCGATCGCCAGGCGCTGCTGTTCGCCACCCGACAGCTTCTGGCTCCAGGTGTCGCTGTCATCGAGCCGCGCCGCAAGTGCCGGCAGCAGCGCGTCGTCGAGCGCCTGGGCAAGCTGGGCGTCGCTGTAATCAGCGGCCGGGCGCGGATAGGCCAGCGCGTCGCGCAGCAGGCCGTCGGGCACATAGGGCCGTTGCGGAATGAACATCGCGTCCTGCGGCACCTGCACGTGGCCGGTTGCGTACGGCCAGATGCCCGCGAAACTGCGGAACAAGGTCGACTTGCCGCTGCCCGACGGGCCTTGCAGCAGCACGCTGTCGCCGGGACGTACCGTGAGCGAGGCGTCGTGCAGCAGCCGGGCGCCGTCCGGCAGGGCGATGTCGAGGCCGTCGGCCTGCAGGCCATCGACCGTTGCAGTTGCAGATGCGCTCGACGGCGCCGCGGCGTTCTCGGCATGCGCCTTCATCGCGGCATCGAAGGTGGTCAGCCGGTCGGCCGTTGCGCGCCACACGGCCACGCGATCGTAGTTGTCGACGAACCAGCTCAGCGAGTCCTGCACGCGGCTGAAGGCCGAGTTGACCTGCATCAACTGGCCGAGCTGGATCGCGCCCGAGAAGAAGCGCGGCGCCTGCACGATGAAGGCGAAGATCACCGAGGCCTGACCGAACGACGCCGTGAAGGCGACCAGGTTCTTCTGCGCGCGAATGAGCTGCAGATAGTTCTTCAGCACTGCACCGAAGCGCATGTCGAGCTGGCCGTGCTCGACCTTCTCGCCACGGTCGAGCGCTATGGCTTCGCTGTACTCGCGCACCCGCACCAGGTGATGGCGAAAGTCGGCTTCATAACGCTGCTGCTGGAAGTTCAGCCCGATCAGCGGCCGGCCGATCAGGTGCGTGATCGCCGTGCCCGCGGCGCAGTAGATCAGCGCGACCCACACCATCGAGCCCGGCACGGTGAAGGCATGCCCGCCGATGCTGAAGCTGGCGGTGCCGCTCTCGACCCAGAGGATGCCGATGAAGCTCACCAGCGTGACGACCGCATTCAGCAGGCCCATCGACAGCGTCATCGTGTAGTCGGTGAACATCTGCATGTCCTCCTGGATGCGCTGGTCGGGGTTGTCGGGCGTCTGCGTGTCGCCCTGCTGCGCATAGCGCGCGAGTTCGAGCCGGTAGAAGGTGTGGTTGGCCATCCAGCGCGACAGGTAGTTGCGCGTCATCCAGGCGCGCCAGCGCATCTGCAGCAGTTGGGTCAGGTAGAACTTCAGGATCGCGATGACGATGTAGATGCCCGCGATCCAGCAGAAGTAGACGATCTCCTTCCAGAAGATGTCCTGGTTCTTGTTCTGCAGCGCATCGTAGAAGCGGCCATACCACTGGTTGTTGAGCACCAGTGTGTAGACCACCGCCAGGTTGAGCGCGACGATCGCGGCGAGCAGGCCGCGTGCCGACCATTTCTGCTCCGATCCGAAGTAGGGCGCTGCGAGTCTGCCGATGCGGCGCAGCGTGAAGAGGAAGGACGCGGATTGCGCAGAGCCTGTGGACATCGGTGTGCAGCCATCGTGGAGCGCTCGTCGGCGCGATGTCCCATCCTAGCCGCGGGCTGTGCGCATGCGCTTAGGCGACGCTTAAATCCCCGCCCGATGCGCTCGGGCGGGGATCGCTCCGCTCAGAGGTCGCCCAGGCCCATCGCCGGGTCGCTCACCGAGTGCTTCCCGGTCTCGACGCGGCCGGCAAAGCGGCGCACGTAGCTCGCATCGGCGTCGCTGCTCACGATGAAGTCGTACCACTGGCCGCTGGCCGCAAGTTCCCAGTGCTGGTCGACCGAAGCGCCGGGCGCGACGGTTGCGGTCCAGGGGCCGTCGTCGCGGTACGCCTTGGCGCGGATCGTGAACTTGGCCGCCTTGCCGCCGGTGTTCGTCATCGTCAGATAGACGTTGCCGTTGGCGATGTCGTAGCAGACCTTCACTTCCGGATTGGCGGCGCCGCTCGCACGCATCGCGTTGAGGTCGCCCTTGAAGTAGCGGTGGAAGCCATTCGGCCCGAGCACCCAGAGGTCGTACAGGCCGGCGTTGTCGGTGGCGACCGTCCAGCTGTCTTCCAGCGTCTTGTCGGCCTCGACCATGTAGCGGCGCGGCAGCCGATCGAGATTCAGCTTGTCGTAGACGTGGAACACGGCGGCCTGCTTGCCCGTGTTGGCGAACTGCAGCCGGACGGTGCCGGCGGTCGCGTCGGCCTTGGCCTTGACGTGGAGCTCGTAGGGCAGCGCGCGCGACGGCCGTGTGCCGGTGGCCTGTTTTGGCAGCTGTTGCGTGGTCGGCGGCACGATCTGCGCGAGCGCCTGTTGCTGGGCGCGCAGCGTGTCGGCGTCGGCCTTGCTCTTGCGGCCCGCCAGCGTCGGCAGCACTTCGCTGTTGGGCGTTGCGAAGTTGAAGGCGCTGGTGAGGTCGCCGCACACGGCGCGGCGGAACGGGCTGATGTTGGTTTCCTTGACGCCGAAACGTGCCTCGATGAAGCGCAACACCGAGGTGTGGTCGAACACCTGCGAATTGACCCAGCCGCCGCGGCTCCATGGCGAGATGACGTAGGCCGGCACGCGCACGCCCGGGCCGTAGACGCGCTTGTCAGGCAAGGGCTGGCCGGTGGTGCCCGGCGGGCTCACATGGGTGAAGCGCTCGAAGGCGATTTCGCTGTCCGTCAGCGTGGTCAGCCCGGCGGGCGTGATTCCGTCGACGTTGAGCGAAGGTGCTGCGGGCGACGGGACATGGTCGAAGTAGCCGTCGTTCTCGTCGAAGTTGACGATCAGCACGGTCTTGCTCCAGACCTCGGGCACGGCGGTCAGCGCGTCCAGCGTTTCCTGGATGTACCAGGCGCCCTGCACCGGGCTCGACGGGCCGGGGTGTTCCGAATAGGTCGAGGGCGCGACGATCCAGGTGACCTGGCGCAGCTTGCCGTTCAGGATGTCCTGCTTGAAGGTCCCGAGCAGGCCGCCATCGGGCATGGTGTTGGCAATGCCCTTGTAAAGCGGATTGCCGGTTTCGTCGCTGGCCGGGTCGTAGGCTGGCGAGACGGCGTCATTGCTGACCGGCTTGCCCGAAACTTCGTTCGCCTTGCGGTACTGCTTGAAGCCTGCGAGTGGGTTGTCGGTGTAGTTTTCCGGCATGTTCTGGTAGACGAACCAGCTGACCTTGGCTTCTTCCAGGCGCTCCGGGTAGGTCTTCCATGTGTAGCCCAGCGTAGACGGGCCGATGTCGTCCCACTCGTTGTTCACGGCCGCCACGTTGGCGCCGGTCGGTCCGTTGGTGCCGGTCCAATGGAACATGCGGTTGGAGTTGGTGCCGGTGTGCATCGCGCAGTGGTACGCGTCGCACACGGTGAAGGCATTCGCCAGCGCGAACTGGAACGGCAGCTCGGCCTCCTTGTAGTGGCCCATCGAGGCCGTGTTCTTGTAGCGCGGCCATTGGTACATGCGGCCACCGTCCCAGGCGTCCTGGCCATTGCTCCACGAGTGCGGCGTGCCGCTGACGCGCTGGGCGTTGCCCTTGGTTCCGTCGAGGTGGTACGGGAGGATCGGCTTGCCGTTGGCATCGCTCTGCTGCCAGACGTTGAGCCCCTTGGGCAGCGGTATCGTGAAGCGATCGCCGAAGCCGCGCACACCCATCAGCGTGCCGAAGTAGTGGTCGAAGGCCCGGTTCTCCTGCATCAGGATCACGATGTGTTCCACATCCATGATCGTGCCGGTCGCGTTGTTGGCCGGAATGGCCAGCGCGCGGCGGATGGCCGGCGGAAAGGCGGCGAGCGTTGCGGCGGCGATACCGGCGGAGGCCGTGCCGCGCAGGAAGTTGCGTCGTGAAGTCATGGTCGTCTCGTGGGTGTGTGGATGTCAGGGCGCGCAGCGCATCACGGGCGCGACGGAGGTGTCCGGCGTCGTGGGTGTCGTTGGGTTGGTGGGGTCGGTCGGCGTCGTGGGTGTCGTGGGTGTCGTGGGCGTGGTCGGGGTCGTTGGTGTTGCAGCGTTGTCGCTGCCACCGCAGGCGGCCAGCGCGCAGGTGAGTGCCATCAGCGCGGCGAAGGACGCGAGCCGCTGTCGGCGCGCTGTCGGGATGTGAAGACGAACGTGGGCCATGTGCATTTCCTTGCGTTGTTGCAAATTGGTGGAATTGAGCTTATGGGCCGCACGTGACCGTGCCGTTAAGCATCGATGACAACGCGACGTTGTTCTGGCGCTTCGGCATGCACGAACGCCGGCACGCCGCGCGCCGTTCTGGCACGCGGCGTCAGGACGCCTCAGCGTCGATTCAGCGGGGGTTGCTGATGCCGCTCGACACGTGGCCCGAGGGCACGTGCCGCGCCGCGGCATCGACGTGACCGGTCTGGTCGTCGAAGAAGAAGTCGGGTTCGAACTCGCGCAGGAACTCGCCCTTGGGCAGGCCGCCGAGGAACATCGCCTCGTCCACCCGGATGTCCCAGTCCATCAGCGTGCGGATCGCACGTTCATGCGCGGGCGCGCTGCGCGCCGTCACCAGCGCGGTACGGATGCGCATCT
>JAZKDL010000128.1:0-3830 GCA_040387575.1 Pseudomonadota bacterium | reverse complement strand
GAGGGTCGGCCACTGCGGGAGGGCGGAGTTGGGGATCCCCGAGGATACCGGATTGAGATGTCAGTCCGCAGCGCCTGCTGCGGATGGACTTGGAAGCTGCCGGGCTCGTGAGTCAGGCGATCAAGGCGCCGACTTGCTGCGCGCGGCGCGCATGCCGCTGCGCACTTCCTGCATGCTGGAGAGGAAGGACCAGAACTGCTTGGCGCGCGCCTTCAGATGGAAGTCGACCTGCGCATAGTGCTGCAGCGCAATCTCGCTCATGCGGCTGTCGAGCGTGGCCGAAGGCAGCTCGAGGTGTGCCTCTGATTCGGAGCCGCTGCGTACGACGGTCGCGCCGGCTTTGCGGGCAATCCGCAGCATGGCCGCGTTCTCGCTCAGCGCATGGATGAACAACATGCCGACGCCCTCGTTGCGCGCGACGACCACCGCGCGTTCGAACAGCCGCGCACCGTAGCCGCGACCGCGCGCGTGCTCGGACACCGAGACGCCGAACTCGGCGCAATCGCTGTGCTGGTCTGGTGGTGCAAAGGCCAGATGCGCCATTGCAATGATGTCAAGACGACGGTTGTAGATACCGAACAGTTCGTCGCGTTCGAAATCGAGGCCGTCGGCATAGCGCTGGACTTGCTCGTCCGATGCCGCATAGCCGAAGCGCAGATAACGGTCGTGCGGGCTCAAGGCCATCAGATGCTCGGTGATACGGCCCCGCTCTCGCGGGCCGATCGAGCGAATCGGTACCATCAGCGGCGCCGGGGCGGAACCTGCGCTCGAGTGGGCTTCGACGATCGGCGCCTTGAAGAAGGAACCGATGCCGAACGCAGCTTGAAGAAACGCCTTGGCGGGATGCATGAGGCAAATATAAGGGTTTTCCCTAGACTCACAAGAGCTACATCTCATCACTCGAAAAAGTGATGGAAATTGGGGTTCCGTGACTATGAAACGTTGCGCCGGCGCATCCGTGGACGCCTGCCTATCTCACACGCGACAACTGGGATGCCGGCCTTAGGACAAGTCCGCTGGCGTCTCATCAAGCGAGCTTCTCACAATGGCCGCCACAGGAGATCGCATGCAGACATCCGTTTTGAAGAATTATCCGGTCGGCGTTCCACACGAAGTCCATCCCGAACAATACCGATCGCTGGCACAGATGTTCGACGAATCATTCCAGCGCTTCGCGGATCGCCCGTTCTCCGTTTGCATGGAGCGCTGGATGACGTACGGCGAGCTCGATCGGCAATCGAAGGCGCTCGGGGCCTGGTTGCAGTCGCAGGGGCTTGAGCCGGGTGCGCGTATCGCAATCATGCTGCCGAACGTTCCGCAGTTCGCTGTGACGATGTGTGCCGTGCTCCGTGCGGGGTACACCTGCGTGAATGTGAATCCGCTTTACACAGCACGCGAGCTGGAGCACCAGCTCAAGGACTCCGGTGCCACAGCCATCGTCATTCTCGAGAATTTTGCGTCCACGCTCGAGCAGGTGATTGTTCGCACGGCCATCCAGCATGTGGTCATCACTGCGATGGGCGATTTGCTGGGCGGCGCGTACGGCGCGTGGATCACCATCGCCGTGCGGCATCTGGCCAAGATGGTTCCGCCTTACAAGTTGCCATTGGACGGCGGTCGCACCGTCACTCCCTTCCCAAAAGCGCTGGAAGCCGGTGCTTCGATAAAGCTTGCCGCCGACCACAGCACACTCGACTCGATCGCGTTCCTGCAATACACCGGCGGCACGACTGGTTTGTCGAAGGGCGCGGTGCTGACCCATCGCAACATCGTGGCTGCCGTTTTGCAGGCCGAAGGCTGGTTCACCCCAGCGCTGGCGAAGGTCGGCGACCCATCGAAAGTCAACAGCATCGCCGCGCTACCGCTCTATCACATCTTTGCGCTGACCCTGTCCCTGCTGGCGATTCGACAGGGCTCACATCTCACGCTCATACCCAACCCGCGTGACTTCGACAAGTTCATTGCTGTGCTGAAGAAGCGGCCGTTCCACATGCTGCCGGCGGTGAACACTTTGTTCAACGCGTTGCTGATGCATCCCGAATTCAAGTCGTTGGACTTTTCGACCCTGTACGTGTCTCAGGCCGGAGGCATGGCCGCGTCGGAGGGAACGGCGAAGCGCTGGTTCGAAGCCACCGGCTGCGCCATGATCGAAGGCTGGGGCATGAGCGAGACCTGCGCGATCGGCACCAACAACCCGGTGATGAATACTGCTTTCACAGGAACGATCGGATTGCCTTTGCCGGGCATTGAAATCGCAATAAAGGATGACGAAGGTCACTCTGTGCCAGATGGAGAACCCGGCGAGCTATGTATAAAAGGACCCAACGTGATGGTTGGTTACTACAACCAGCCCGCGGAAACGGCGGCTGCTTTTACGGCAGATGGATTCATGCGCACTGGCGATATCGCCGTGATGCAGGCGGATGGCTACAGTCGAATCGTTGACCGCAAGAAGGACATGATCCTCGTCAGTGGATTCAACGTGTTTCCGAACGAGTTGGAAAACGTCATCTCGCTATGCCCGGGCGTGGTTGAGTGCGCGGCGATCGGCGTTCCGGACGAGAAGCAAGGTGAAGCGATCAAGGTGTTCGTCGTACGGCGCGACGCATCGTTGACCGAGGAAGCCGTCATGGCTTACTGCAGCGGTAAGCTCACCGGTTACAAGCGTCCCCGACAGATCGAATTCCGCGACGCGTTGCCGAAGACCAATGTGGGAAAGATACTTCGCCGGCAGCTAAGGCCCGGAGCAACGGTCTGACGGGATGCAAACGTCGCCTTTGCCGTTAGGCATGCAGGTATTCGAGCGCGGATGGCTGTCCTCGAACAACATCCTTTTTACGAGTGACGCTCAAACTGCGCTCATCGACAGCGGCTACGTGACCCACTCGGCGCAAACGCTCGCGTTGGTCGATGCTGCGGTGGGCAACCGTCCGCTGGACATGCTGTTCAACACGCATCTGCACAGCGATCATTGCGGCGGAAATGCTGCACTTCAGGGACGCTATCCGTTGCTCCAGACTCAAATTCCGCCGGGCGACGCAGATATTGCGCGGCGCTGGGACGAGGAAGCCCTGAGCTTTCGTCCAACGGGTCAGCAGTGCCCACGCTTTAAGATCGATGGGGTGTTGATGCCCGGTACTTCGCGTTTACTCGGCAATTGCGATTGGGAAGTATTGGCCGCACCGGGGCATGATCCGCACTCGGTGATCCTCTTCGAACCTCAGACCCGTACGCTGATATCGGCTGACGCACTCTGGGAGAGGGGTTTCGGTGTGGTATTTCCCGAATTGATCGGGGAGCCTTCGTTCGATGAGGTGGCCCATACACTGGATCTCATCGAATCGCTCCAGGCTCGACGTGTCATTCCTGGACACGGCCGACCTTTCACAGAGGTCAACGCATCGATTGCAACTGCGCGCCGCCGGCTGGACGATCTTTCCGCTCATCCGGCAAAGCACGCCCGCCACGCCTTCAAAGTATTAATCAAGTTCAAGCTCATGGACACGCGTGTGATGGTCCGAGCTGATTGGGAACAATGGTGTGTGAGCACCCCATACCTGCAGCAGATTTGCGGCCGATTTTTTCCTGATATGGATGTCCTGAAGATGGGACTGGAGTTGCTGCTCGAACTACAGCACGCAGACTTAGCGGCGATTGAATCAGAACTGATCTCGGATCAGAACGGATAGCCCATGACAGCGACCAATGTAGGTTTAGACGCTGATCCTTTGATGTTCGCAAATCGTTGGGGTGCTGCAATATACCCAAACAGATCGTCGTCTTCAACTGCAATTGTTGTGCCCAATAACAAAAGCCCCCATTCAAACGAA
>JAZKDL010000127.1:0-2196 GCA_040387575.1 Pseudomonadota bacterium | reverse complement strand
GCAGCGCCACGGGCGGATGTTCGACCTCCTGATAGGGCAACTGGCCCAGCAGGTGGGCGATGCAGTTCAGGCGCGCCTTCTTCTTGTCGACCGCCTGCACGATCCACCACGGCGCCTCGGGGATGTGGGTGCGCTCCAGCATCGTCTCCTTGGCCTTGGTGTATTCCTCCCAACGGCGCCGGCTCTCGAGGTCCATCGGGCTCAACTTCCACTGCTTGAGCGGATCGTGGATGCGGCCGAGAAAGCGCATGTGCTGCTCGTCGTCGGTGATCGAGAACCAGTACTTGATGAGCGTGATGCCCGAGCGCACCAGCATCTTCTCGAACTCGGGCACGGTGCGGAAGAACTCCTCGTACTCGTCGTCGGTGCAGAAGCCCATCACTTTTTCGACGCCGGCGCGGTTGTACCAGCTGCGGTCGAACAGCACCATCTCGCCGGCAGCCGGCAGGTGCGCGACGTAGCGCTGGAAGTACCACTGCGTGCGCTCGCGGTCGTTGGGCGCGGGCAGCGCCGCGACACGGGCCACACGAGGATTCAAGCGTTGGGTGATGCGCTTGATCACGCCGCCCTTGCCGGCCGCATCACGGCCTTCGAACAGGATCACGACCTTCTGCTTGCTGTGCTGCACCCAGTCCTGCAGCTTGACCAGCTCGCCCTGCAGGCGGAACAACTCGCGGAAGTACGCGGCGCGGGCCGCCTTGTCGATGCCGGCGGGCGCGCCGTCCTCGTCGACATTGCGGTCCTCGATCTCCAGCTCCAGTTCCTCGTCGTAACTGTCGACCAGGTCGCGCGCGATGCGCCGCATGAGATCGTCGTGATCGGGCGTTGTGTTCTGCAGCATGGCTCGGTGCTCGGTAAGTCGGGGTGCGCCGATGCTGGCGCGCACGCATGACGACTCCATGACAACCGGATGACGCTGCTTCCGGTTCTGTCACGGTTTCGTCATGACGCGCAACGACGATCGGCGATTCGAGCCAGCAATATATACAACCCACGCGCGATGGACACGCCCTCTTCATCGGCCGGCGCCGCAAGCCTCCAGCCCTCCTACGGCGGCGACGAATCCGGGCTGATCTGCGGCTACCTGTTCGACCCGCACCAAGACGGCTGCGCACCCGCCCTCGACTCCGCGACCGCCGCCACCTGGTTGCTGCAGCGCGACACGCTCGCACCCGACGCCTTTCTGTGGCTGCACTTCAACCTGAGCCATGCCCAGGCCGAGCGCTGGCTGGTGCGCCATGCGCGCCTGCCCGACGCCTTCTTCGACGCGCTGAAGGACGGCTCGCATTCCACCCGCATCGAGCGCGACGACGAGCACCTGATCGCGGTCGTGAACGACGTGCACTTCGAGTTCGGCTTCGAGCCGTCGGACATCGCCACGCTGTGGATCAGCGTCGGTCCACGGCTGGTCGTCACAGCGCGTGCGCAGCCACTGCGCTCCGTGGACGACCTGCGGACGGCGGTTCGGCGTGGCGAGTCGCCGCGCTCCACCGTCGCGCTGCTCGAACAACTTCTGCGCACCCAGGCCGACGGGCTGGTCGGCATCGTGCGCGGTGTGACCACACGAATCGACACGATCGAGGACGAACTGCTGGCTGGCCGGCTCGACCACAAGCGCGCGCGTCTCGGCGTGCTGCGGCGCCTGCTGGTCCGGCTGCAGCGGCTGCTCGCGCCGGAGCCGGCCGCGCTGTTCCGGCTGCTGCAGCATCCGCCCGCCTGGATGGCGCCCGGCGACGTGCAGGAGCTGCGCGACTCGACCGAGGAGTTCTCGGTCGTGCTGCGCGACATGCAGGGGCTGCAGGAACGCATCAAGCTGCTGCAGGAAGAGATCGCCGCCACCGTCAATGAGGACAACAACCGCAGCCTGTTCGTGCTGACGGTGGTCACGGTGCTCGCGCTGCCGATCAACATCCTCGCCGGCCTGTTCGGGATGAACGTGGGCGGCATTCCGCTGGCCGAAAACCACCATGGCTTCTGGATCGTGGTGACGCTGGTGCTGGGGTTCACGGCGATCGCGGGCTGGGCTGCATTCGGCCGAAAAAAGGATCGATAGCCGGGAAATCGCGTCGACTGCGCGCCGGTTGCGGCGGCCCGGGATGCCCATGTGACTGCAGCCTGTGAGCGCAAGGCCTAAAATTTGGGCGTGTCTTCCATCCTGAACGCCGACCTTCACTGCCACTCCGTGGTTTCCGACGG
>JAZKDL010000126.1:0-7661 GCA_040387575.1 Pseudomonadota bacterium | reverse complement strand
GCTTGTGGGGTCAAGGCCGGTGCTGATAGCCTTGGCGCATGCGAATCCTCCTGGTCGAAGACGATGCCGTCCTGAGCGACGTGATGCGGCGCAGCCTGGCCGATGCGGGCCACCGCGTCGACGTTGCGGCGAGCGTGGCCGATGCCGATTACCTCTGGCGCGTGCAGCCCTTCGATGCGGTGCTGCTCGATCTCAACCTGCCTTCCACCGCCAGCCCGACCAGCGGCATCGGCAGCGGGCTGACGGCGCTGCGCCAGGCGCGTGGCCGCGGCGACCGCACACCGGTGCTGGTGCTGACCGCACGCGACCGCACCGAGGAACGCATCGCCGGACTCGATGCGGGCGCCGACGACTATCTCGGCAAGCCCTTCGACCTGGCCGAGGTCGAGGCCCGCTTGCGTGCGCTGGTGCGGCGTGCGCAGGGCACCGACGACGTCGCCGTGCTGGGGCAGCTCAAGCTCGATCGCAAGGCGCGGCGCTTTTCGGTCGGCCCTGCGCCGCTCGACCTGCCGGCGCGCGAGTTCGAAGTGCTGTGGGAGCTCATGAGCCCTGCCGGCCATGCGGTGAGCAAGCGGACGCTGTCGGACAAGCTGTCGAGCTTCGACGAGTCTCTCGGCGACAACGCGCTCGAGGCCTTCATCTCGCGGCTGCGCAAGAAGCTGGCCGGCAGCGGGGCCAGCATCCGCACGCTGCGCGGCATCGGCTACCTGCTGGAAGCCGAGGCGTGAGCGTGACGCCGGCGGCGGCGCCGGCAGGGGACGTGCCGCGCCGCCCGATCCCGTCGCTGCGCGCCCGCGTGCTGCGGCACGTGATGCTGCCGCTCACGCTGACCTGGCTGGCCGGCAGTGTGGTCACGATGATCGTGGCCAATTACTTCACCCAGCAGGCCTTCGACCGCGCGATGCTGGACGACGCCTATTCGATCTCGGTCAACGTGCGGGCCGACGAGAGCGGTCGCGTGCAGTTGCTGCTGACGCCGCGTGAAGTCACCGCGGTGCTGTTCGACCAGACCGAGTCGGTGTTCTTCGCCGTGCTGCGGCCCGACGGGTCTTTGCTGTCAGGTCATGCCGGGCTGCATCCTGCGTCGCCGACCGAGCACATGATGTATCGCTTCTCGGACGTGAACTACCAAGGCAAGGCGCTGCGCGCGGTGGCGCTGCACGTCGAGCTCGACAACGAGCCCTACCAGGTGGTGGTGGCGCAGACCACGCGCACGCGCACGGCGCTGCTGAGCCGCCTGCTGGTCTATGCGACGCTGCCGCAGACGGTGCTCATGCTGCTGCTGGCGGCCTGGCTCTGGCGCGGCATCGCGCGCGACCTGGCGCCGCTGAACCAGTTGCAGAACACGCTGGACCGGCGCGACGCGAGTGATTTGTCGCCGGTGCCGGTGCCGCACACCGCGCGCGAGCTGCAAAGCCTGGGCACTGCCGTGAACGCGCTGTTCGGCCGGCTCGACCGCAGCGTGCGGGCGCAGCGCCAGTTCGCCGGCAACGTGGCGCACGAGCTGCGCACGCCGCTGGCCGGCATCCGCGCGCTGGCCGACTACGGCCTGGCGAACGGCGAGCCCGAGGTGTGGCGCCAGCAACTGGTGCGCATCGCGACCAGCCAGGCGCGCGCCAGCCATCTGGTCGACCAGCTGCTGGCGCTCGCGCTCGCCGACGAGGCCGACGCCGTGCTGCAGCGCGCACCCGTGGAACTGGACTCACTCGTCGGGGAAGCCGTGCTTCGGCATCTGTCGCGCGCCGATGCGCGTGGCGTCGACCTGGGCGCTCGCGGGCTGGAGGACGAAGCCGACTTCAAGGTGCTCGCCAACGTCGCGCTGGTCGAAGGCATCCTGGACAACCTGATCGACAACGCGCTGCGCTATGGCGGCCACACGATCACGATCGAGCTGTCCGGCGGTGGGCGCACGCTGGCCGTGGTCGACGACGGGCCTGGCATCACTGAGGCGCAGCGCCACGACCTGCTGGCGCGCTGGGCGCAAGGGCCGGACGGACAGAAGCTGGGGCAGGGCGCCGGTCTGGGCCTGGCGATCGTCGCGCGCTATGCGCAACTGCTGGGCTCCGAGCTCACGCTGGATGCAGCGGGCCCCGAAGGCGGGCTGCGCGCCGAGGTCGTGCTGCCGCGGCGTTGACGTGAAGCGGTGTTGAGGCGAAGCGGCCTCAGCCGGCCGCGAACGTCTTTCGATAGAACACGCGGTCGTAGCCTTCGGTGATGCCGCGGCCGGTCTCGACATAGCCGAGGTGCGGATAGAGCCGCTGGTTCTCGGTCATCTTTGCGTTGGTGACGAGATGGATCGACGCATGGCCGGCACGCGCCGCCATGTCTTCTGCAAAGCGCAGCAGCGCACGGCCGAGGCCGGTGCCCTGGTGCGACGGCGATACCGCCACGATGTCGACATAGAAGCCGCCTTCATGTTCGGGCTCCAGCACCAGCGCGCCCGCGATGACGTCGCCGTCGACCGCCACCCAGGCGTGCTGTTCGCGGATCACAACGTTGAAGTCCGTCAGCATCGGCCTGGGCGGCCGGCCCAGGCGTTCGATGTAGTGGCCGAACGCGTCGGACACGCAGCGTGCAACGCCTGCCGCGTCGGCGGCATGGGCGAGCCGGATGGGCAGCGCGGACGTTGCTGGCATCGCGGTCCGGCTCAGCCGAGCGTCGGATAGTCGATGTAGCCCTTGGCGCCGCCGCCGTACATCGTCGCCTTGTCGATCGGCGCGAAGGCGGCACCTTCGCGGATGCGGCGCACCAGGTCGGGGTTCGAGATGAACGGGCGGCCGAAGGCCACCAGGTCGTCGCCTTCGGCCACGGCGGTTTCGGCCATCGGCTTGTCGTAGCCGTTGTTCACCATCCAGGCGCCGCGGCCGCCGGCCGTGCGGTAGGCCGCCTTCAGTGCCTCGTAGTCGAACGGGCGATCGGCGATCTCGCGCGGGCCGCCGGTGGCGCCTTCGATGATGTGCAGGTAGGCCAGGTTCAACGTCGCGAGCTGTTGAACGACGTAGGTGAACAGCGCCTGTGCGTCCGGGTCGTTCACGTCGTTGGCGGGCGTCACGGGCGACAGGCGGATGCCGGTCTTGCCGCCGCCGATGGCGTCGGCCACCGCACGCGTCACTTCGAGCAACAGGCGCGCGCGGTTCTCGATGCTGCCGCCGTAGTCGTCGGTGCGCTGGTTGCTGCCGGTCTTCAGGAACTGGTCGAGCAGGTAGCCGTTGGCGCCGTGGATCTCGACGCCGTCGAAGCCCGCGGTCTCGACCGCGTTGCGTGCGGCGGCCGCGTAGGTGTGGACGATGCCGGGGAGTTCGCTGGCGTCGAGTGCGCGCGGCTTGGAGGTCTCGACGAAAGTCGCTGCGCCGTTCTCGATCAGCACGGTCTTGGTGTTGGCCGCGATGGCCGAAGGCGCGACCGGTGCGCCGCCGTCCGGCTGCAGGCTGGTGTGCGAGACGCGGCCCACATGCCAGAGCTGCGTGACGATCTTGCCGCCGGCTGCGTGCACGGCGTCGGTCACGTGCTTCCAGGCATCGAGCTGCTCGGTGCCGTAGAGGCCGGGCACGTCGGCGTAGCCCTGGCCCTGGTGGCTGATGGCGGTGGCTTCGCTGATCAGCAGGCCGGCGCTGGCGCGTTGGGCGTAGTACGTGGCTGCGATGTCCGGCGGTATGGCGTTCGGCGAGCGGTTGCGGGTGAGCGGCGCCATGACGATGCGGTTGGCGAGCTGCAGGTCGCCGGCTTGGACGGGGTCGAAGAGGGTGGGCATCGGTGGTTCTCGGTGGGATTGGAAGGTCAGGATGGGCAAGCCTAAGCGCGGCCGCACAAACCTGCTGTCGCAAGGTTGTCGAAGTTTTGCTAGATGCCCGTGCGGGTGCGGCCGGAGGCGGCCGATGCCTGGCTGCGCCAGAATGACCGCGCATGACAAAGCCGCTTTCCCCATCTTCAACCGCTGCGCCGCAGGGCTCTCCATGGCGGGTCTTTGGACTGGCGCTGGGGTTGTCGATGGGCGCGGCGATCTCGCTGGGCATCACGCGTTTCGCCTATGGGCTGCTGCTGCCGCCGATGCGCGCCGACCTGGGCTGGAGCTACACGCTGGCCGGTGGCATGAACACCGCGAATGCCGCCGGGTATCTGCTGGGCGCCTTGGTGACGCCCGCGCTGATGCGGCGCATCGCGCCGACGCGGCTGCTGGTCGTGGGTGCGCTGCTCGCGAGTCTGTTCATGGCGGCCAGCGGCTTCTTCAGCACGGCGCCCGCGTTGCTTGTGCAGCGTTTGCTGGCGGGCGTGGCGAGCGCCTGGGTGTTCGTTGCGGGCGGGCTGCTGGCGGCACGCCTGGGTGCTCGGCATCCGTCCCGCATGGGCTTGCTGCTGGGCGTGTACTACGGCGGCACGGGTTTCGGCATCCTGCTGTCGGCCTTGCTGGTGCCTCAGGTGCTGCACGCCGCGGAAGGCCGGGCGCACGGGTGGGCCTGGGCGTGGTGGGCATTGGCCGTCGGCAGCGGACTGGCGACTGCATGGCTTGCGCTGGCTGCCCGGCGGCTTCGCTTCGGACCGGAGGCCGCAGCGGCATCGACGGCCGTTGGTGCCGCTGCAGCCGGTGCCGCCGAAGTCGTGTCGCCCGCAGCGGCGCCATTGCGGCTGCAGCGTTTCGGTTGGGCGTTGGCGGGCTACGCGCTGTTCGGTGCGGGGTACATCGGCTACATGACCTTCGTGATCGCGTTGCTGCGGGAGCAGGGCGCGAGCGGCGTCGGCATCACCTGGTTCTATGCGCTGTTGGGCGTGGCCGTCGTCGCCTCGTCGCGTCTCTGGGCGGGCCTGCTCGATCGGCACCGTGGCGGCAGGCCGCAGGCCGTGTTGAACGCGCTGCTGGGCGTCGCGACGTTGCTGCCGGTGCTGAGCCACGCCTGGCCGATCGCGCTGGTCTCGGGGCTGATGTTCGGCGGCGTCTTCCTGTCTGTCGTCGCTTCGACGACGGCCCTGGTCCGGCACAACCTGCCGCCCGCGCAATGGGCGACCGGCATCAGCGCTTTCACGATCGCCTTTGCGCTGGGGCAGATCGTCGGGCCGACCGCGACCGGCTGGATCTCGGACGGCCCGGGCGGGTTGGCGCGCGGACTGGTGGCGTCGGCGCTGACCTTGTGGGCGGGCGCGTTGCTCGCTGCTCGTCAGCGGCCGTTGGCGCCGGCCTGATCGTCGAACCCGTGGGCGCTAACCCGTGGGCGCTGCGCAGGAAGTGTGCGCAGGCTCACGTGTCTTTCAGGTCGTTACTTGGTGGCGCTTTCGGCTTGGAGCGCAGCCTGCACCGCCGGACGGCTGCCGACGCGGTCGTGCCAGGCCAGCACGTTGGGGAAGACCGACATGTCGAACTTCATGGCCTTCGCCCAGTTGGTCACGGTGAACAGGTAGCCATCGGCCACGCTGAAGTGTTCGCCCATCACGAATTCCTTGTTGGCGAGTTCCTTGTCGAGCCAGGTGTAGCGCGACATCAGGCGATTGCGCGAGATGGTCTTGGCTTCTTCGGGCATGGCCGGGTTGAAAAGCGGGCTGAAGCCCTTGTGCAGTTCGGTGCCGATGAAGGTCAGCCATTCCTGCAGGCGGTAGCGCGCCAGCGTGCCATTGGCGGGCGCGAGGTTCTTCAGCGGTGCCTGGTCGGCGATGTACTGAACGATGGCCGGGCCTTCGCGCAGCAAGGTGCCGTCGTCGAGTTCCAGCAGTGGCACGTAGCCGAGCGGGTTGATGCCGTAGTAGTCCGTGCCGTCCTGCAGCTTGTGGGTCTTGGTGCTGGCAAGCACGGCTTCGAAGGCGAGGCCGGCTTCGTGCAGCGCAATATGGGGCGACAGCGAGCAGGCGCCGGGGGAGTAATACAGCTTCATGTTGTCGGGCTCCGAAAGGGATGTCTGTGACGGGTTTTTAAAGGAACGGATTGCACGCGGATGCTAGCTGGTTCGCGCGGTGTTTTTGTCCTACGGGTGCTTGCGCATGGCGACTATCCGGGTGGCGAGAGGCGCTTCCTTAAGCTCGAATCCACTGCGGCAATGAGCCGTTCACAGTTCACACAAGGAGATCCGTGATGTTGAAGTACGCGATTATTTTTGCCATCGTGTCGATCATTGCTGGCGCATTGGGTTTCGGTGGCGTGGCAGCTGGCGCGGCCGGCATCGCCAAGGTCCTGTTCGGCCTGTTCCTGGTTCTGGCCGTCGTGTTCCTGGTGCTTGCCGCGCTGGGAGTGGGCGCCGTGCGAAAGGCGATCGACTGATGTTGCGGACCGACACTCGCTGGCCCCGGGCGCGACCACTTGGTATGTTGCTCCAGTCCCCCGCGCATCGTGTGATGCGGGTGCTGCACGTCACCCAGTCGCACTGGCAACTGCCTGAGCGCAGAGGCCGGCGGGGCGGGCCTGTGCCTGTTCGTCCGGCGGCATCGCATGCCGCCTTGTCTTCTCCGTCGCAAGCGCTCGCGCTGGCGGCAGCCTGATCCGTTCCCAGTCGCTCATTCGAGGCTGCGCGCACCGCGTGCAGAAGCGCCGTGCATTTTTCCCATATCGAAACCGTACTTTCATACGAGGTTGCAGCGCCTTCGCACCTGCTGCTCAACATCGAGGCGGCACGCAGTGGCGCCCAGGCGCTGATCAGTGAAGACCTCGTGATTGAGCCGCCGGTACCGATGCAGGCGTTCTGCGACGAGAACAGCGGCAACCGCTTCATCCGCTTCGACGCAGCGCCCGGGCCGCTCACGATCCGCTATCGCGCGAGCGTCCAGCGCTCCTTCGCCAACGTGGCGCCTGATCTTCCCGAAGTACCCGTCAACGAGGTGCCGAGTGAGATCCTCCACTACATGATGCCGACCCGGTACTGCGAGTCGGACGTTATGGCACGCGCCGCCCAGCAGCTCTTCGGCGACCTGCCGCAGGGCATCGGTCGCGTGCAGGCGATCGTCGACTGGATCCACGACAGCATCACCTATGAACCCGGCAGCAGCGAGTCGACGACAACGGCGCGCGAAGTGTTCGTGCAACGGGCTGGGGTGTGCCGCGACTTCGCGCATCTGGGTATCACCTTCTGCCGGGCGCTCAATATTCCGGCGCGGCTGGTGGTCGGCTATGTGTATTTCGAGGAACCGCCGCAGGATTTCCATGCGGTGTTCGAAGCCTGGATCGGCGGCCAATGGGTTTTGTTCGACGCGACCCGCATGGCGCCGGTCGATCGCTTGGTGCGGGTGGGCACCGGTCGGGATGCGAAGGATGTGGCCTTCTGCACGATCTTCGGACCCGTGCGCATGACCAACAAGGCGATCACGGTCCGCGAGTACCAGGATGAATCCGCCGCACCACAGGTCGAGCCGAAGCCCACCGGGCTGGTGGTGGGCATCGAAAAGCCGGTTCCGGTGACGCAGCTCATGGCACAGGCGCCAGACGCAGATTCAGCCGTGGCTGCGGCCGGGCGTGTGGGCCGTGCCGATCCGGCACTCGACGCGGCGCACGATGTCGCGGTCAGCGCCGGTTGAAACCGAGGTTGTTGTTGCTATCTAATTGATAGCGAGACACCACCGACGACAGCCCCCTGCATTCCGCTTTTTGCGGATCGCCGCAGATGTCCTCACGGGTTCCGTGGTAGGAGCGGCAGATTAAAATCAGCGCCCCCTCTCCAGCAGAGTCAGCGCCGCGCACGCGAAAAGTG
>JAZKDL010000125.1:0-2529 GCA_040387575.1 Pseudomonadota bacterium | reverse complement strand
GTCACGACCGCCTTGTAGATATTGCCCTTGCGCTGTTCGCGCCCTTCGATTTCGATTTCGTAGTCGAGGAGCTTCTGCCCGTCGACGATGGCCAGGCGGCGCTCTTCCGGCTGCGTGGCGTTGATCAACATCCGCTTCATGATGCGTTGTCCTTGTAGGTATGCGTTCGAACCGGCCCATGACGGGCCAACGATGCACGGACGACGCCTGTGAAACGAGGGGAATTGCCGCTGTTCCTGGATGTCTTGGCTGCAGCGCTGTCCGCGCGCAGCCGTCTCGGGCGTCAGCCCAAGGACAGCAAGGGTGGGGGGGCGTGGATGGGTGCGAGCCCGATGTGGTGTCGATTGGCCAAATGGGTGATGGCCGGGTGCGCAAGGGTGGCGCGCGCTGCGGGTGGTTCAATGCCGCGGGCCGCTGGCAACAGCCAGTGGAGGCAACGCAGACATATTCGAACCAGCAGCATCAACACAAGTGAACTCGCTTCGATCCGCCGGCAGATTGAAGCCTGCCGGCTGGGTATTCCGTATCGGTGTTTCGTGGGCGTCGGCTTGACTCGAACGTCCGATCTGCCACTTTGCGCTGGAGCGCGGGGTTTGCAGGCGGAACGCCAAAGCGGCATCGACCTCACAGCGCTTTCAAGGGTGCTCTAAACTTCTGTTTAATCAAGCACTTACAGAAACGCGCTGGTGAAAAACATTATAGGTGCGAAGCCCGACCCCTCCGCTGCAGAAGTCCGTTTTTTGACAGTCGATGACGATTCGGCAGGTCAACGGTTGGACAACTTCTTGTTCCGCCATCTGAAAGGCGTACCCAAGACCCATGTCTACCGGATCATTCGGTCGGGCGAGGTGCGCATCAACAAGGGCCGCGCGCAGGCCGACAGCCGGCTCGAGGCCGGCGATGTGCTGCGTCTGCCGCCGGTTCGGGTCGCCGCACGTTCGGAGGAGGGCGCCACACCGCCTGCGCCCGGACGCGAATTTCCGTTGCTGCTCGATGACGAAGTGATGCTCGCGATCGACAAGCCGGCCGGCGTTGCCGTGCATGGCGGCAGCGGTGTCAGCTTCGGCGTGATCGAGCAGCTGCGCGCGGCGCGGCCGGGCACCAAGTTTCTGGAGCTGGTGCACCGACTTGATCGCGAGACTTCCGGCGTCCTGCTGGTCGCCAAGAAGCGCAGCGCGCTCACGGCGCTGCAGGATCAATTCAGGGAGCGCGAAACCGGCAAGACCTATCTGGCGCTGGTCGATGGCACCTGGCCGGCCAACCGGAAGGTGCTCGATTCGCCGTTGGCCAAATACCTGCTTCCCGGTGTGCCGGGTTCGAGCGAGCCCGGCGAGCGCCGCGTGCGGGTCGTCGCCAAGGACCATCCAGACGCGATGCGCGCCGTCACGCTGGTGCGTGTGGTCGGCAGTCTCACACTGCCGGGCGATGCGCAGCCGATGTCGCTGCTGGCCGTCACCATCAAGACCGGGCGCACGCACCAGATCCGCGTGCATCTCGCCTCCGCCGGCCATGCGATTGCCGGCGACGACAAATACGGCGCTTTCGAGCGCAACAAGCAGCTGCAGAAGCTGGGCGTGAAGCGCATGTTCCTGCACGCCTGGCGGCTGCAATTCAGTCATCCCGTTGGCGGCAAACGCGTTGCGCTGCAGGCCAGCCTCCCACCCGAACTCGAAGCGCTCGTTCCGCCGAGCCTGCGCGCTGTGCTCGCCGCATCACCCACGACTCTCACACCATGACCGACACATCTTCCCGCCGCTTCGACCTGATCGCCTTCGATTGGGACGGCACCTTGTTCGACTCGACGCGACTCATTGCGCGCTGCATTCAGTTGGCGGTTGTCGACGTCGGCGGTGCCATGCCGACCGAGCGCGATGCCGCCTGGGTGATCGGCCTCGGCCTTGGCGAGGCACTGGCCAAGGCCGCGCCGGATGTGCCGAAGGAGAAATACCCGGAACTCGGCGCGCGCTATCGCTACCACTACCTGAAACATCAGGACGATCTGGTGCTGTTCGATGGTGTGCTGGAGATGCTCGACGCTCTTCGGGCGCGCGGCCATCTGCTCGCTGTGGCAACTGGCAAGTCGCGCCGCGGTCTGAACGAGGTGCTCGCCAGCGCCGCGCTGCGTGAGCGGTTCGACGCCTCGCGCACGGCGGATGAAACCCAGGGCAAGCCACATCCGCGCATGCTGCTCGAACTGATGGAAGAACTGGATGTGCCGGCCGATCGCACGCTGATGATCGGCGACACCACGCATGACCTGCAGCTTGCGCTCAACGCGGGCTGCGCCAGCGTCGGCGTGAGCTATGGCGCGCACGAGCCAGCCAGTTTCGATGCGCTGAATCCGCTGCACATCGCCCATTCTGTGGAAGACCTGAGCGCCTGGCTGCTCGAAAATGCCTGATTGAATCCGCTGGAGCGTTCTGCCGTGAGTGAACAGATTCCCCTCTGCAATGCTGCCGACCTCTCCGAAGGCGGCCGGGCCGTTCCGTTCGATGTGGTCTATGGGGGCGAAACCTGCCGTGCCTTCGC
>JAZKDL010000124.1:8580-12603 GCA_040387575.1 Pseudomonadota bacterium | reverse complement strand
ATCGAGATGGAGGCGCTCGGCCACCACTGCTGGGCGGTCACGGTGCACTACGGTTTCAAGAACGACGTCGACCTGCCGCGCGCGCTCGAAAGCGTGCGCATGCGTGGCTGCCAGATGGAGCCGATGGCGACCAGCTACTTCCTGTCGCGCGACGTCGTCATTCCGACGCTGGGCAGCGGCATGGCGCCTTGGCGCGAGAAGCTGTTCGCGCAGATGCACCACAACGCGAGCGGCGCGGCCGACTTCCTGAGCCTGCCGAACAACGCGGTGGTCGAGCTCGGCTCAAAAATCGAAATCTGAGGGCCGTTCGGCCGCGAGCGCGTCCATGTGCGCGCAGATCGCGCCGGGCGTGGTGAACCAGATCTCGCCCGCATCGCGCGCCCGCGCCAGATGCTCCAGCGCGCGCCGCAGGTGCCGCAGCCGATACGGCTGGCCGACGATGTACGGATGCAGCGCGACGCCCATCACCAGCGCTTGCGAGCGCGACTGCTCGCGCATCTCGTCGAAGTTGTCGATCACCATCGCCGAGAAGTCCTTCGCGTCCATCTGGCGCGCCACGATCATCGGAATGTCGTTGAGCTCCTGCGGGTAGGGAATGGCCCAGAGGCCGCGGCCGTCGCGCGTCGCCATGCGCGTGGGCTGGTCGTCGTGGCACCAGTTCAGCGTGTAGCGGTAGCCGGTCTCGGCCATCAGGTCGGGCGTGCGCAGGCTCTCGGAGATCCAGGGCGACAGCCAGCCGGTCGGCGCCTGGCCGCTTTCGGCCGCGATGCGATCCCGGCAGCGCACCAGCAGCGCGCGTTCAGCGTCTTCGATGTAGTCGCCCTGCCGCTCGGCATTGCTGTGGCCATGGCCGATCAGTTCGTCGCCGCGGGCCGCCACCGCCTGCATCAGTTCGGGGCAGTGGTCGTAGAGCGCGGTGTTGACCAGCGCGCCGGTCGGCATGCCGAGCGCATCGAACAGATCGAGGCAGCGCCAGGCGCCGACGCGGTTGCCATATTCGCGCCAGCCGTGGTTGAGCACGTCGGGTTCGGGCGATGCCGGGCCGATCTTTGCGCCGAGGCCGTCGCCGAACGCGAAATGCTCCAGGTTGAAGCCGAGATACACCGCGAGCCGCGCGCCGTTCGGCCAGCGGTAGTCGGGCCGGCGCGTGATCGGCCGGTAGGCGAATCGGTCGTGGGAGGGGAGAAGGTCGGGCCAGCGCGGGTTCATGGCGCCATGTTGCCATCGCGTGCGCGGGCGTGCGCGGGCGTGCAACCCAGGCTGTGCCGAGAGGCGGCAAGCTTCGTGCTTCAGGCGTGTGGGCGCATTCCGTCCACCGCGCCTTCTGCCCGCCACGCTTCCTTCCATGACCCACAACGCCACCGCCGCCATGCCAACCCTGCGCCACAGCCGATTCGAGGACGCCCAGGCGATCTTTGCCGGCACGCTGTTCGTGTCGCTCGCGCTCATCCTGTTCAATCAGGTCGGCCTGCTGACCGGCGGCGCGGCGGGCGTGGCCTTCCTGCTGCACTACCTGACGGGCGTGAGCTTCGGCAAGCTGTTCTTCCTGATCAACCTGCCGTTCTACGGCTTCGCCTGGGTGCGCATGGGGCGGGAGTTCACGTTCAAGACCTTCATCGCGATCACGATGCTGTCGGCCATGACGGAATGGTCGCCGTCGCTGTTCGCGATCGATCGCCTGCATCCGGCCTATGCCGCGGTGCTGGGCGGGCTGCTGATGGGCGCCGGCTGCCTGTTCCTGGCGCGGCACCGCGGCAGCCTGGGCGGCGCGACGATCGTGTCGCTCTACATGCAGGAAAAGCACGGCTGGCGCGCCGGCAAGGTGCAGATGTGCATCGACTGCAGCATCGTCGCGCTGGCCTTCTTCATCATCGAGCCGGGCCGGGTGCTGTACTCGGTGCTGGCGGCGGTGGTGATGAGCGTGTTCCTCGCGGTGAACCACAAGCCCGGGCGCTACGTGACGATGTAGCTTCCGGGCGGCAGCAGCCTTTGGATGACAGGCATCGTGGAGGGCCTTCACTACGATGCGCGCACTGTCATCACAACCGGAGGACTTCGATGGGCTTCAAAGACACCCTGGGTCATGCGCTGCTCGACAACGACGCGCTTCATTTTGCGAGCGATGTTCAGCTCACGCCAGAAGAACAATGGCTGGTGACTCTGAGCGCACCGTTGTCGGCGTTCAATGGCGACTACGTGAATGCGGTGGCGACCGGCAAGGACGATGACGAGCTGCGCGAAGGCATTGCGTCCGTATGGGGCGTGCACGATCGGCCCACGTTCGAAGAGACGGCCCTGCGATTGGCCGAGACCGGCCAGCGGTCTGCCTATCTGTCGTCGTGGAGAGCCATCGGCGCCATCGATACGGCGGTGCAGACCACGCCGGCCTTGCTGCGAATGGCCGCGGATGCGTTCTTTCCGGCGTTCTTCCAGATCAAGGCTCGCAAAGACCTCGACTACCGCGCGCTGAGTTCGACGAGCGGCCGGTCCGTGCCGGAGATATCGCAACTGATGACGGGCAGTCAATCGTGGGTGCAAGACCTGAGAAAGCACTTTCATGTGGCTCCGTCGGACATCTCCAGCCTCGTGGCCTGGGACGCGGTGCGGCTGGCCAGCCTCACGCGATGGGCCGTGCAGCTGGGTTTCATCGATCGGTCGGAATTCACCCGCTTCGCCGGTGCCTTGGCCCAGGAAGTCCGCGGCGCCTATTCGGGTTGGCCGCAACTGAGTGCCGCCTACATCGCGGCCGGCCTGATATGGCAGTCGTCGGAGGCTCGCGAAGCGCATCTGCTGCGGACCAATCGACTGCTGCTGAGCGACGCGCGCAGCCCCTACCGCAGCGTGCCATTTCGTTGACCTGGGCAAGCCGCGTCGTTGCTGAACGATTCATGTGACCAGGCACCCATGCTGTCACCTTGCGTCAGTTGAAAGTGCGAACTGGAAATGATCTCAGCGCGCCTCGGCGGAGGCGCGCTGAGACCGCCTACGTGCCTGCCGCCTTGGGTGGAAGGCAGCGCAACGGATTTTCGGGCCGGCCTGCGCCCAATGCCGTGGCCCGCTCGGCACGCAGGCAGGCCATGAGCGGATCGTCCTTGCGCGACCACAGGCCCTTGTCCTGGCAGCGCATGGCACGGGTGGCGAGCAGCGCGACCGCATCGCTGTCGTCGACCTCCAGCCAGTTGGATTCGTGCACGAACTCTTCGGCGCTCTCGCAGCTGTCGCGTGTCAGGGCGCCGGTGAATTCGTACGCCAGCACCGGCTCGGACGCGGCAGCAGGTGCGCCGACGCCGGCCTTGTCGGGGTCGCTGGCCGCCATCACGCCGGGTGGCGCGTCGCTGGGCAGTACGAGCTTCATCACGCCCGAAAGCACGGTGGTCACCAGCATCAGCACGAAGAAGCCGCCGATCAGCTTTTTGAGCGTGCCGAAGGAACGACCCTTTCGCTCCACGGGGTGCACCGACTGGGGCGCGAGCTCGGCCTGCACCGCTTGCCAACGCTGCAGATGGGCGTGGCCCTGCGGGTCGAGGTGCAGCGCGAACCAGTCGGGAAAGTCACGCGACATGTCGACGAGAACCTCCGCGAAACGGCGGGTCTGTTGGGGATCGGGTGAGGCCACGTGGGTGACCGTGTCGATCGCCTTGCGCTGCAGGTCAATGGCCGATGGCGCCTGCGCTTCCCACTGCAGGCCCTGGTTGACCACGCGCGAGATCCAGTGCGCAGCGTCGATGCTGGCGAAAGGCCGGGCATTGCGGTCGCTCCAGTGGAAGCGCGCCGCGGCGGTGTCGAACAGCACGGCCCGTCCGGCCGGGTCGTCGTGCAGCAGATGGGCGATGCGGGCCTCGAGCTGCGCGTGGCTGTCGAGATGCAGCAGCCGCGGGTCGGCCAGGGCCGCTTCGAGCAGCGCAGCCGCGTCCGCAGGCGGTGCATCACGCAACTGCTCGGTCCAATGGCGCAGCGCCTGGCGCGCCTCGTCCTGGCCCGACGTGGCGGGCATGGACCCGGCGGCGGGCTGGCCGGGCGGTG